>NZ_JBHXSO010000041.1:77583-81209 GCF_042714775.1 Streptomyces sp. NPDC058691
CCCACCTATATAAAACCCAAAAATCGCGTGGGCCGCTTCTTTTTTTTATAACCCACCGATCGCCCCCTCTGGGGCGTTTTGGGGGCGCCGCGCCCCCCCCCCGGACCTCCGGGCGGGCCGCTCCGCTTCTGCGCTTCTACAGCTTCTTCTCCAGCAGCGTGACCGCGTACGGGCTGCCCTTGCCGCCCTGTTTGCGCGGCTGCTCCCCGGCGACCGTGTAGCCCGCCGCCTCGTACCAGCCGCGCAGCCGCGCGTTGCCGGCCACGCAGTCCAGCCGGGCCCAGTGGCGTCCGGCGGCGGCGATGCGGCGTTCGGCCTCGGCGAGCATCGCCCGGCCGGCGCCGCGCGGGGCCGTCGCACGGTCCACCATCAGCCGGTGCACATACCCGGCGTCCGGCGGCCGCACGCCCCAGGCGGGCTCGTCCGTCCACCACAGCTCCCAGCCGCCGACGATCCGGCCGCCGTTCTCGGCGAGCCACACCTCGCCCTCGGCCATGCGGGCCCGGAAGTGGTCCTCGCCCAGCTCGCCGGGCTTCCACTGGTCGATGCCCTGTTCCAGCATCCAGCGTGCGGCCCCGTCCCTGAGCCGTACGAGGAGGGGGGCGTCGGAGTGGTCCGCGAGCCGGAAACCGAGGTCGTTCATGCCGCCATTGTCGCCGACCGCCTCCCGGGCCCCCGCCGGGCGCACTCCGAAGGGCTCAGCGGCCAGGTGGTCCGGTGGCGGGGGAGGGCCACCGGACCACCTGGCCCGGAGGGATCAGCGCAGGGTCGTGATGTCGGTGCCCGAGTCGAGCACCGCCGACAGTTCGGCCCGGGCGCCCTGCTTCGCCGGTACCGCCATCGTCGGGCCCTGCGCGGCACCGGTCACGCCGCCGGTGGCGGTGATCCGGGCGACGTCGGGGCTGCCCGCGGCCAGCAGGTACCAGTGCCCGGCCGTGGACTTCCACAGCACCCCGGCCAGCACCCGCGGCACCGAACGGCCGCATGCCCCGGTGTCCTTGGTGCTCTGGCCCACCGGCGCGCCCGGGCTCGTCGGCTCGGCGACCGGCGGCAGGAACAGCGCCAGGGCCCGGCCGTCCGTGCCCGTCCAGGTGTCGGCGCGGGTGCACACCCAGGCCGCCTGGCCGTTGTCCTCGGGCAGCCGCTGCTGGGCGTACTGCCAGGCGTTGACCGTGCGCACCCCCATGCCCCGCATCGAGCCGAGGTGGCAGGCCGTGCGCGCCCAGCTCGCCAGGGCGTCCTTGCCGTCGGCCTCGACCGGTGCGGTGCCGCCCACCGGCTGGTACGTCAGGTGCACCGGCACCAGGTCACCCAGGTCGGTGAGGAGGAACGGCCGGCCCGTGCCCACGCCCTCCGCCGCCTGGAACTGCAGTGCCGGCCAGGATGTGCCGCACGGCCCGTTCGCGCCGTTCGGGGAGGTCCCGCCGTCGGCACCCGGCATCCGCACCGGGTCCGTCACGCCGTCCGCCGTCCGGTGCAGTTTCTGCTCGGGCCGTCCCGGCCCGAGCAGATCACGGGACGCCGTCCCGGTCACCCAAGGGGCGGTCAGGAAACGCGTGTTGCCGTCGGTCCGGCCCAGCACCACGGCGGCGGTCGACACGTCCGCGCCGTCCACCCGTGTGAAGTCCAGTGCCGCCTGGCCCTTGCCGTCGCGGGGCTCCGCGTAGCGCACGAGCCGCAGGCCGTCGTACATCAGCACCACGCCGGCGGCATCCACATCGCCCGCGTACAGCAGTTGCGGGGGCTGCGCGGGCAGGCCCTCGGTGGTGCCCTTGGTGGCCGAGACCGCCACCCGGTCGCCGGGGTGCGCCCAGACGTCGAGCGCCCGGCCCAGCAGCGCCGCGTCCTTGGCGCGGCCGCCGCGGGCCGGCCACACGGTGAAGTCGACCCGGGAGGCACGTGTCCACGCGCCGCCGTCCACCCGGACCAGCTTCGCCGGATCGAGGAATCCCGCGCCGTACGCGTTCGGGGAGCCGCCGGCCGAGTACGGCTCCGGCCCGCCGCCCAGTACGGCCACCAGGACCGCCGTGACGGCCACCGCGGCGGCCGCGATCAGCCCTGCCCGGCCGTGCTGCCGCCTGCGCAGCAGATCCGTCGGCCTGGCCTGCACCGTGCACGGGTCGAAGCCGCCCGCGCCGAGCAGCCCGTACGGGACCGCCTCCGCGGACTTGAGCGCGGCCCGCGGGTCGGGCGCGTCGGCGGCGGCGAGCAGCTTGCGCACCTCGCGGCCGTCGGTGCGCCGCAGGTTCTCCAGCTCCAGCAGGGCGTACGCCGCCCGCGCCGGGGCGTCGAGACCGGCCAGCGCCCGGTCCAGGGCCGCCTCGTCCGTCCCGCCCGCCTTCGGGTGCAGCCGCAGGCCCCAGACGTGCGGCGGCAGGACGCCCGTCGCCGCCTTCCGCAGCCAGCCGCGCGCGCCCTCCTCCTGCTCGAACGCCAGCGCCGCGCACAGCACTTCCTGCCGCATCAGCGCGTAGGACCGGTCGACCGGCCCGCGCGGCCCGGGCACCCCCAGCGACGCCGGGTCCGGCTCGCTCGCCGACCTCGGCAGGGTGCGCTGCACCAGGGTGTGCGCGGTCATCACGCGGCGGTGCCTGCCGAGCCCCGCGGGCAGGATCAGATACGCCAGCCGCACCAGATGCGGGTAGTTCTCGACGAGCGCGGCCTCGGCCTCCTCGACGTCCACGATCACGGGGGCGCCGCGCCGGGTCCGGGTGGCGGTCGCTTGTTGAGAAGTCACGTTCCGTAGAACGAGTGAATACCGGGTTGGTCACCCCGCCGCGCGCCGGACGGATCCGTCGAGGCCCGGAAGAATCCATCGCCACACGGGATATGACGAGGTGTGAGGTCGAACGGGCATCGAGTACGACGTCCGGATTCCGCCGGACCGCGCGCCCGTGCGCGGCGAGGCTGGAGGCATGACCACGACGTACACCTCCCCTTTCCGTGTCCGCGCCATCGCCCCGGCCGTCCTGGAGCGACTGCGCGCCACCGACGACGCGGGGCTGACGCCCGAGCCCTCCGCGGATGCCGAGGGCGGCGCCCCGCTGCGCTGCTGCCTGCGGCGGAGCACCCCCGGTGAGCGCATCGCCCTTGTCGCGTACGCCCCGTTGCGCCGCTGGGCGGCCGCGACCGGCGCGCGGCCCGGCCCGTACGACGAGACCGGTCCCGTCTTCGTCCACGCCGCGGCGGAGGACTGCCCGGGGCCGCCCACGGGCACCGGGTACGCCCCGGCGCTCGGCCTCCACGGCGAACGGCGGGTCCTGCGCTCGTACGACGCCGAGGGCCGCATCCTCGGCGGCCGCCTGGTGCGGCTCAGCGCGGAGGAGGCCGCCGCCGGTGCCGCCGAGGCCGTGCTCGCCACCCGCTTCGCGGACCCGCGGGTCGCGCTGGTGCACGTGCGGGCCGTGGAGTACGGCTGCTTCCTCTACGAGGCCGTGCGCGCGGACTGAGACCGCACGCGCCGAGGGCGCCGCGCCCGTCGCCGTGACGGGTGCGGCGCCCTCGGCGCGGAGACGGAAGGCTTCTCGGACCTCAGACGAGGTCGGCCTTTTCCAGGGCGGTGCAGCAGGTGTCGACGATGAGGCGGGTGACGGTGTAGGGGTCGACGTTGGCGTTGGGGCGCCGGT
>NZ_JBHXSO010000042.1:0-80474 GCF_042714775.1 Streptomyces sp. NPDC058691
CCGGTGCTCAAGGTCAGCTACAAGGTCGAGGCGACCCGTGTCGAGCAGCGCACCGACTTCGACAAGCTGGTCGTCGACGTCGAGACCAAGCCGGCGATGCGTCCCCGTGACGCGGTGGCGTCGGCCGGTAAGACGCTGGTCGAGCTGTTCGGTCTCGCCCGCGAGCTGAACGTCGACGCCGAGGGCATCGACATGGGCCCGTCCCCGACGGACGCCGCCCTGGCGGCCGACCTCGCGCTCCCGATCGAGGAGCTCGAGCTCACCGTCCGTTCCTACAACTGCCTCAAGCGCGAGGGCATCCACTCCGTGGGTGAGCTCGTGGCGCGTTCCGAGGCCGACCTGCTCGACATCCGCAACTTCGGTGCGAAGTCGATCGACGAGGTCAAGGCGAAGCTGGCCGGAATGGGCCTGGCCCTCAAGGACAGCCCGCCCGGATTCGACCCGACCGCCGCGGCCGACGCCTTCGGCGCGGACGACGACGTCGACGCCGGTTTCGTCGAGACCGAGCAGTACTGATCTGACTGCCCCCAGGCGCCCGCTTGGGGGGCCCTGACACCGGTACCTGACACGGCCGGTGCAGAGATTGAGGAGAAACACCATGCCGAAGCCCGCCAAGGGTGCCCGTCTGGGCGGCAGCGCCGCGCACGAGCGTCTGCTTCTCGCGAACCTCGCGAAGTCGCTGTTCGAGCACGGCCGCATCACCACCACCGAGGCCAAGGCGCGCCGTCTGCGTCCGGTCGCGGAGCGCCTGATCACCAAGGCGAAGAAGGGCGACATCCACAACCGTCGCCTGGTGCTGCAGACGATCACGGACAAGAGCATCGTCCACACGCTCTTCACCGAGATCGCCCCGCGGTACGAGAACCGCCCGGGTGGCTACACCCGCATCACCAAGATCGGTAACCGTCGCGGCGACAACGCGCCGATGGCGGTCATCGAGCTGGTGGAGGCGCTGACCGTGGCCCAGCAGGCCACGGGCGAGGCGGAGGCCGCGACCAAGCGCGCGGTCAAGGAGGCCGAGACCAAGACCGAGGCTCCCGCCGAGGTCGAGGACAAGGCCGAGGCTGCCGAGGCTCCGGCCGAGGAGTCCAAGGACGCGTAAGGCGTACTCGGACGGGCCCGCACCCAGATTGCTGGGGGCGGGCCCGTTCCGTTTGAGGGACCGGTGGAGTGTGGAGTGGGTTGTGAGTGACGAGGTGGCGCCCGGCTTCGTCCGGGTGCGGCTGGACCTGGCGTACGACGGCGCCGAGTTCTCCGGCTGGGCGAAGCAGCGCAGCCGGAGGACCGTGCAGGGCGAGCTGGAGTCGGCCCTCCAGACCGTGCTGCGGTTGCCGGACCCGGTCGACCTGACCGTGGCCGGGCGCACGGACGCGGGCGTGCACGCGCGGGGACAGGTCGCGCACGTGGACCTGCCGCAGGACGTGTGGGCCCGGGAAGGCGACAAGCTGCTGCGGCGGCTGGCCGGGCGGCTGCCCTGGGACGTCCGGGTGTGGCGGGTCGGACAGGCCCCGGCGGGCTTCAACGCGCGGTTCTCGGCGGTCTGGCGGCGCTACGCCTACCGCGTCGGCGACCACCAGGGCGGTGTCGACCCGCTGCTGCGGGGCCATGTGCTGTGGCACGACCGGCCGGTCGACGTCGACCTCATGAACGCGGCGGCCGAGAGGCTGCTCGGGGAGCACGACTTCGCGGCGTACTGCAAGAAGCGCGAGGGCGCGACCACCATCCGCACCCTGCTGGAGCTGCACTGGGAGCGCGATCCCTCCGGGGTGGCCGTGGCGACCGTCCGTGCGGACGCGTTCTGCCACAACATGGTGCGGGCGCTGGTCGGGGCCATGCTGCTGGTCGGCGACGGGCACCGCGCGGAGGGCTTCCCCGGCGAGGTGCTGGCCGGACGCGTGCGGCACTCGGCGGTCAACGTCGTGCGACCCCACGGACTGACGCTGGAAGAGGTCGGCTACCCCCCGGACGACCAGCTCGCGGCGCGCAACCGCGAAGCACGCAACATGCGCACCCTCCCCTGCGCCCCCGCGACCCCCACCGACGCCTGAACGTGCCGTGGTGGGGCGCACCCGATTCGCGCCCCCGAATGGGCGCGGGGAACTGCGCGACCGGCCACGACGGGCCCGCGGTGTGCGTAGCGGCTCCGGCGTCGGGTGCAGGTCGGCGGCTACCTGAGCGGTGGCGTGCCCCGAAGGGGGCGCGGGGAACTGCGCGACAAACCACGACGGGCTCGCAGTGGGGGTACCGGCCTTCAGACGGAGCGGCCGCCGGCCGGGACGGATCCGCAGCGGCAACCCTGGCGCGGACGTAGGCCGCGCCTGAGTGTCCGGCGTGGGAATGTGCCTTGAAGGCGCGCGGGGAACTGCGCGACCAGCCACGACGGGCCCGCGGGGGACACACCGGTCGCCCGCGGAGCGTCTAGCGGCGGCGCAGGGCCGCGATGACCTGGGCGAGGACGTAGGCCGCGCCCAGGGACGTCACCACGAGCGGGACCGCGCGCAGGTGGCCGTGGAAGGCGCTGTACCAGGTGAAGGCGGCGCCCGGCAGCAGGAAGAACAGGTAGAGGGCCCGCAGCAGCCACCAGCGGTAGGGCAGCCGCAAAGGGGTGCCCGGGGGCGGGAAGGACAGGGCGCTCTCATCCGTGGTGAGCGAGTCCTTCACGCCGGTCAGGAAGCCCCGCTGGGCCAGTATCTGCGCGCCGGGGAGCCCGTCGAGGACGGCGGGGTGGTCCCCGAAGCCGACCGGGAGGGCCGGCAGGCCCAGGGCGGCGGCGGTGTCCGCGAGCCGCCGTGCGGGCGCGTCCGTGCCGCGCAGCAGGGACGTCAGGGGCCGTGCGTCGGGTATGCCGAAGGCGGCCGCGAGGGCGGCGGCGGTGGAGCCGGCCCTGTCGAGGGAGGGGACCGGCGCGCCGGGTGCCCATTCATGGGCGGCCAGCCTCCTGCCGCGCGAGGAGAGCGTGATCCCGTAGCGGTCGCCGGACCGCTGAAGCACGATCGCGGGCCACTTCTCGCCCGCCGTGAACAGGTCCACCACGCCCGCGAGACTGCCCTCGCCGGTCAGCTCGACGTAGGTGAAGCGCCTCCCGGCGGGCGCCAGCCGCAGCCCCGTGCGGCAGAGCAGCGCGGCCTGGGCGACGGCGGGCAGCGGCGCCGCGGCGACCGCGAGGGCGCGCGGGGCCCACTCCGGGGGACTGGCGGAAACCGGCGGCCGCGGCGGAGCGTGGAAGAACCGCGTGCGGGTGGCGACCTGCATGCGCACGCCGGTGCGGAAGTCGAGGAACTCCTGGAGCGGGTCGGCGCCCAGGTACGCCCAGGGCAGGCTCGTGGCGTGCACGCCGATGTCCCGGAAGACGGCCAGCGCCTCCTCCCAGCGGCTCGCCCGCAGCAGCATCAGGGCCAGGTGGTTGCGGAAGCCGGCGGCCTCCGGGTCGCCGGGGTCGTACCAGGTGGACAGCTCCAGGGCGCGGTCGACGGCGGCGGCGAGCCGGGCCGGGTCGATGACGTCCTCGCCGTCCTCGCCGTCGCCGGCGGCACCGCCGGCGACGATGTCGTACTCCACGGCGGCCAGCAGCGGCAGGGCGTTGATCTTCGATCCGGGCAGCGACTCCTCGGCGGCGTGCTCGGCGAAGTCGAACATCTCCTCGTGTGAGCCGTACCACTTCGCGCACAGGTACTGCAGCGCGGTGGCGTGGCAGCCGTAGTGGTGCGGCGAACGCTCGACGGCCTCGGCCCAGTAGGCGTCGAAGATCTCGCGGGAGGCCTGGATGCCGCGGGCGTGGGTGAGGGCGATGCGCCACGGCACGGGGTCGGAGGGGTTGAGCTCGGCGGCGCTGCCGATCACCGGGACGGCGTCCTTGAGCAGGGCGAAGAAGGCCTTGAACTGCTCGGGCGCGACGTCCTTGGCGCGGGCGCCGCTGCGTATCTCCCAGGCCTGGAGGATGGACAGGTCGGCCTTGACCAGCGTCGCGTCCGGGTCGCCGGGGGAGGCCGCCAGCCAGGCGTCCAGCCAGCCGGGGTTGTGCAGCGCGAACTGCGCCATCTCCGCCACGTACACGTCGCGCCGCTCCCACTCGCAGCCCAGCCGGGTGGCCGACAGCAGGTCCCGGGCCGGGGCGTGGTCGCCGGCGCCCGCCGCGGCCAGCGCGGCGCGCAGCGGGGCGCCGGGCACGTCGAGCACGACGGCCTCGTCCGGCGGCAGCCCGGCGCCGACGGCGGTGCCGTGGCGGAGCATGCGGGGGAGGGTCAGCAGCGTACGCAGGGAGGGCATGCCGTTCCGGTCCGGGTCGCGGGGGGAGAGGGGCGGGTCAGTTGTCCGGGGAGGCCACGGCGGAGGCCATAGCGGCGGCGGCCTGGTCCTTGCCGCGCTGGACGATGCGGTTGAAGGCGTAGTCGGAGCCGTCCTTGCCGGCCTGCCTGGCAACGGTGTCGGAGGCGGTGATGCGTCCGTTGTTCTTCAGCCCGGCGATGGTGAAGTACGCGTAGCGGCCCTTGGCGTTGGTGGTCGTCCGGCACGAGGTGGCGTGGCAGAAGGTGCCCACACCGCCGCCGGACAGCGGCAGGACGTACCCCTTGGCCTGCGACTTGGCCTTGCCGGCCGCGGACTGGTCGTCGAAGACGGCCACACCGACGGTGACGGCGACCTTGCCGCCGACGTAGGTGACGCGCAGGATCTTGCTGCAGCCGTTCTTCCGCAGCACGGCGGCGAGGCCGGCCGAGGCCGCGGAGGAGCAGCTCCCCTCCTTGGCGGCGGCCTTGGTGTACGTACGGCCGCCCCAAACGAGCTTCTTGCCGGGGAACAGCCCCGCCACCGACAGCGGGGCGGTGTCCTTCTTGCGGTCCGAGATGAAGTCCAGCGGGTTGAGCTGCGGCGGCGGGGAGACCTCGGAGAACGAGGGCTCCGGCGGCAGCGCCACCTCGGAGGGGGCGGACGAGGCGGTCGGGGTGGGGGAGGCCGACGGCCGGCCGGAGCTGACCACGGCGGTGGCGACGATCCCCGCGACGGCGGCGACGGCGAGGACGCCGCCGCCTATGAAGTAGAGCCTGCGGCGCCGGGCCCGGGACTCGGTCTCCTCCGCCAGCGCCGACCAGTCGGGCTCGCCGGTGGGCGGCGGGCCGAACTGCTGTTGCTGTTGCTGTTGCTGCTGCGACGGGCCGCGGGTGCCCTGACCGGGCAGCGGCGGCGCCCATTCGGCGGGCGGCGTCCAGGCGGGTTGCTGCGGCTGGTGGTCCGGGCCGCCGACGATGTTGCCTCGCAGTACCTGGCGCTGTTCCCCGGGCGTCCGGGGCGTGCTGTGCGGCCCCTGTGGTGCGGTCCATCCCTGGTTCGGGTTGTACGGCTGCTGCGGCCCTTCAGTCATGGCGCGGATTCTATAGAGGAGAAAACCCGTTTGGCGGCGGGCGGCCGCGCAACGAGAATCCAGGACATGGGACATGTCGACGTTGCACATCTGGAGTACTACCTGCCGGACGGGCGGGTGCTGCTCGGCGATGTCTCGTTCCGGGTGGGCGAAGGCGCCGCGGTGGCCCTCGTGGGGGCGAACGGCGCGGGCAAGACGACGCTTTTGCGGCTGATCTCGGGGGAGTTGAAGCCGCACGGCGGCACGGTCACCGTCGGCGGCGGACTCGGCGTGATGCCGCAGTTCGTCGGCTCGGTGCGGGACGACCGCACGGTGCGCGACCTGCTGGTGTCGGTCTCCCCGCCCCGCATCCGCGAGGCGGCCGGGGCCGTGGACGCCGCCGAGCTGGAGATCATGGCGCAGGACGACGAGGCCGCACAGCTCGCGTACGCGCAGGCGCTGAGCGACTGGGCGGAGGCACGCGGCTACGAGGCCGAGACGGTCTGGGACATGTGCACCATGGCCGCGCTCGGCGTCCCGTACGAGCGCGCGCAGTGGCGCGAGGTGCGGACGCTGTCGGGCGGCGAGCAGAAACGGCTCGTCCTGGAGGCGCTGCTGCGCGGCACCGACGAGGTGCTGCTGCTGGACGAGCCGGACAACTATCTGGACGTGCCCGGCAAGCGCTGGCTGGAGGAGCAGCTGCGGCAGACCCGCAAGACCGTGCTGTTCGTCTCCCACGACCGCGAGCTGCTGGCCCGCTCCGCCGAGAAGATCGTCTCCGTGGAGCCGGGGCCCGCGGGGTCGGACGTGTGGGTGCACGGCAGCGGCTTCGGCACGTACCACGAGGCGCGCCGCGAGCGCTTCGCCCGCTTCGAGGAGCTGCGGCGGCGCTGGGAGGAGGAGCACGCCAAGCTGAAGAAGCTGGTGCTGACCCTGCGTCAGCAGGCCGCGATCAGCCCCGACATGGCCTCCCGCTACCGGGCCGCGCAGACCCGGCTGAAGAGATTCGAGGACGCGGGGCCGCCGCAGGAGCCGCCGCGCGAGCAGGACATCCGCATGCGGCTGTCCGGCGGGCGCACCGGCGTGCGCGCCGTCACCTGCGAGCGGCTGGAGCTGACCGGGCTGATGAAGCCCTTCGACCTGGAGGTCTTCTACGGGGAGCGGGTCGCGGTGCTGGGGTCGAACGGCTCCGGCAAGTCGCACTTCCTGCGGCTGCTGGCCGGGGACGCCGGCGTCCGGCACACCGGGCAGTGGAAGCTGGGCGCCCGGGTCGTGCCGGGGCACTTCGCGCAGACCCACGCGCATCCGGAGCTGCTCGGGCGCACCCTTGTCGACATCCTGTGGACGGAGCACGCCCGCGACCGCGGCAAGGCGATGTCCGCCCTGCGGCGGTACGAGCTGGACCGCCAGGGCGACCAGCGCTTCGACCAGCTGTCCGGCGGGCAGCAGGCGCGCTTCCAGATCCTGCTGCTGGAGCTCTCGGGGACGACGGCGCTGCTGTTGGACGAGCCGACGGACAACCTCGACCTGGAGTCGGCGGAGGCCCTCCAGGAGGGCCTGGAGGCGTTCGACGGGACCGTGCTCGCGGTGACGCACGACCGCTGGTTCGCCCGCAGCTTCGACCGTTTCGTCGTCTTCGGCGCCGACGGGGTCCTCCGGGAGGTGCCGGAGCCGGTGTGGGACGAGTCACGCGTGGCGCGGGAGCGGTAGCGGGGACGCGGCGGAGCCGCGGTGCGGAGGGGGCGCGCGGCCCTGTGCGGAAGCGCCCGCACACGGCCGCGGCGACGCGTTTTGACCCGAACAGGGCGGCGCGGGTATTCTGCAGGTTCGTTATGCGTATTGGCTTGCTCGTTCTCACGTGAGAGGCCGCTACGCCGGTCCACCGGGCCGATGACCAGCGTTCGTCCAGCGGTTGCGTCGCCGCGGGGCGACAGGGCTGTCGTGATCGTCCGGGTGGCCTTGTCAGTACCCACTCACTGAAGAAGCGAAGGCTACGACCGTGCGTACGTTCAGCCCCAAGCCCGGCGATGTCCAGCGCCAGTGGCACGTCATCGACGCGCAGGACGTCGTCCTGGGCCGACTGGCGGCCCACACCGCGTCCCTCCTCCGGGGCAAGCACAAGCCGGTGTACGCGCCTCACGTTGACACTGGTGACTTCGTCATCATCATCAACGCCGACAAGGTGCACCTGTCCGGCAACAAGAAGCAGCAGAAGCTGGCCTACCGCCACTCCGGTTTCCCCGGCGGTCTCCGCTCCGTTCGTTACGACGAGCTGCTCGACAAGAACCCGGAGAAGGCCATCGAGAAGGCCGTCAAGGGAATGCTGCCCAAGAACACCCTGGGCCGTCAGATGCTCTCGAAGCTGAAGGTCTACGCGGGTGCCGAGCACCCGCACGGCGCTCAGCAGCCGGTTCCGTTCGAGATCAGCCAGGTCGCGCAGGGCTAGTCCCGGCCACCGTCAACACAGAAAGCATCTGAGGAGAATCGTGGCCGAGACCACCGCTGAGACCCCTCTCGTCGAGGACGGCGAGATCGTGGAGACCATCGAGATCCCGGAGGAGTACACCTCCGAGTCCCTCGCATCCCGCTTCGGCGAGCCCCAGCCGGCCGCCGGCACGGGCCGCCGCAAGGAGTCCGTCGCCCGCGTCCGGATCATCCCGGGCACCGGCAAGTGGACCATCAACGGTCGCACCCTGGAGGAGTACTTCCCCAACAAGGTGCACCAGCAGGAAGTCAACGAGCCGTTCAAGATCCTTGAGCTCGACGGCCGTTACGACGTCATCGCCCGCATCAACGGCGGCGGCATCTCCGGCCAGGCCGGTGCGCTGCGCCTGGGCGTCGCCCGTGCGCTGAACGAGGCGGACGTGGACAACAACCGCGGTCCGCTCAAGAAGGCCGGCTTCCTGACCCGCGACGCTCGCGAGATCGAGCGCAAGAAGGCCGGTCTGAAGAAGGCCCGCAAGGCTCCGCAGTACAGCAAGCGCTAATCTCGCGTCGCGCGCTGCGTTGCACTCACGTACGCCCCGGAGGCACTTTGTGCGTCTCCGGGGCGTACGCATTTCGGGGGGTGGGAGCGTATACCTGGAAAGACGCCTCACCGGGTGAGCGAGGCGCCGCACGGCATATCTCGGAGGAATGACTGTGGGACGACTCTTCGGTACGGACGGTGTGCGCGGTGTCGCCAACGCCGACCTGACAGCCGAGCTGGCGCTCGGGCTGTCGGTCGCGGCGGCGCATGTGCTCGCCGAGGCGGGCACCTTCGAAGGCCACAAGCCGGTGGCCGTGGTGGGGCGTGATCCGCGGGCGTCCGGAGAGTTCCTGGAGGCGGCGGTGGTGGCGGGACTCGCCAGCGCCGGCGTGGACGTCCTGCGGGTGGGCGTGCTGCCGACCCCGGCTGTGGCGTATCTCACCGGGGCGCTCGGCGCGGACCTGGGCGTGATGCTCTCCGCGAGCCACAACCCGATGCCCGACAACGGCGTCAAGTTCTTCGCCCGGGGCGGTCACAAGCTCGCCGACGAGCTGGAGGACCGCATCGAGGCCGTCTACGACGAGCACCGCACCGGGGCGCCCTGGGACCGCCCGACGGGCGCCGGCGTCGGCCGGGTCCGGGACTACGACGAGGGCTTCGACCAGTACGTCGCCCATCTGATCGGCGTCCTGCCCAACCGCCTCGACGGGCTGACGATCGTGCTGGACGAGGCGCACGGCGCCGCGGCCCGCGTCTCGCCCGAGGCCTTCACCCGCGCGGGCGCCGAGGTGATCACGATCGGCACCCAGCCGGACGGCCTCAACATCAATGACGGCTGCGGCTCCACGCACCTGGACCTGCTCAAGGCCGCCGTCATCGAGCACGGCGCTGACCTCGGCATCGCCCACGACGGCGACGCCGACCGCTGCCTGGCCGTGGACCACCTCGGCAACGAGGTCGACGGCGACCAGATCCTGGCCGTCCTGGCGCTCGCCCTGCGCGAGGCGGACCGGCTGCGCAAGAACACCGTCGTCGCGACCGTCATGTCCAACCTGGGCTTCAAGCTCGCCATGGAGCGCGAGGGGATCGACCTGATCCAGACCGCCGTCGGCGACCGCTATGTGCTGGAGTCCATGAAGGAGCACGGCTACGCGCTCGGCGGCGAGCAGTCGGGCCACGTGATCATCCTGGACCACGCCACCACCGGTGACGGCACCCTGACCGGCCTGATGCTGGCCGCCCGCGTGAGCGCCACCGGCCGCACGCTGGCCGACCTGGCGCAGGTCATGGAGCGGCTGCCGCAGGTGCTGGTCAACGTGCGTGACGTGGACAAGCACCGCGTGCACTCCTCGCCCGAGCTCACCGCCGCCGTGGAAGAGGCCGAGGCCGAGCTGGGCACCACCGGCCGTGTCCTGCTGCGCTCGTCGGGCACCGAGCCGCTGGTGCGCGTCATGGTCGAGGCCGCCGACATCGACCACGCCCGCTCGGTGGCCGGCCGGCTCGCCGACGCGGTGAAGTCCGCGCTCGGCTAGCCCCCCCGGCCGGACCGAGGACACTCCCCGTCCTGGCGTCGCCCCGGCGCCAGGACGACCGGCCCCCCCCCGCGCTCGCCTAGAGCTTGCGCAGGGACAGCTTCTGCACCTTGTGGTCGGCGCCCTTGCGCAGCACCAGCGTGGCCCGGCCGCGGGTGGGCAGGACGTTCTGGACCAGGTTCGGCTGGTTGATGGCGCGCCACGTGTGCCGGCCGTACTCCATGGCCTCCTCCTCGGAGACCTCGGTGTAGCGGTGGAAGTACGACAGCGGGTTCTGGAAGGCGGTCTCGCGCAGCTTGCGGAAGCGCGCCAGGTACCACTGCTCGATGTCCTCGGTGCGCGCGTCCACGTACACGCTGAAGTCGAAGTAGTCGGCGAGCGCCACGCGCGTGCGGCCGTCCTTGCCGGGCAGGGCCGGCTGCAGGACGTTGAGACCCTCCACGATGAGGATGTCCGGGCGCCGGACGACCAGTTCCCCGTCGGGCACGATGTCGTAGATCAGGTGGGAGTAGACCGGCGCGCGCACCTCGTCCTTGCCGGCCTTCACATCGGCGACGAAACGGGTGAGCGCCCGGCGGTCGTACGACTCGGGGAAGCCCTTGCGCGACATCAGCCCGCGGCGCTCCAGCTCGGCCTTGGGGAGCAGGAAACCGTCGGTGGTGACGAGTTCCACCCGGGGGTGCTCCGGCCAGCGGGCCAGCAGCGCCTGGAGGATGCGCGCGGTGGTGGACTTGCCGACCGCCACGCTGCCCGCGACCCCGATGACGAAGGGCGTGCCGGCCTGGGTGCCGTGGCCGCCCCCCATGTCGTCCAGGAAGGTGTTGACCGCGCCGCGCAGGCCGTGGGTGGCACCGACGTAGAGGTTCAGCAGCCGCGACAGCGGCAGGTAGACGTCGATCACCTCGTCCAGGTCGATGACGTCGCCCAGGCCCCGCAGCCGTTCGACCTCCTGAGCCGAGAGCGGCAGCGGCGTGCGGTCGCGCAGCGCGCTCCACTCCGCCCGGGTCAGGTCCACGTACGGGGTCGGCTCGGCGCGGCGGCGCGTCTGGTGGGGCGAAGTGGTCGGCGGCACGGATTCATTGTTGCGCCGGGATGAACGGCGCTCGCGGCGGGGTCGCCCGGCGGCGCACCGACCGGCTGTCAGCCGCCTGTCAGCCCGTTGTCAGTGGGGGAGAGGACAGTGGTGCGCATCGCACGAAGACCGTAGGAATCAGCACGGGGAGGACATCGCGGATGAGTTACGCGATCCAGGCGGAGGGCCTGGTCAAACGCTTCAAGGAGACGGAGGCCCTGTCCGGCGTCGACCTGGCCGCGCGCACGGGCACCGTGCTCGGCGTGCTCGGCCCGAACGGGGCCGGCAAGACCACCGCGGTGCGCATCCTCGCCACCCTGCTGCGGCCGGACGGCGGCCGCGCTCTGGTCGGCGGGCACGACGTCGTACGGGAGGCGGGCGCCGTGCGCGCCCTGGTCGGTCTCACCGGGCAGTACGCCGCGGTGGACGAGATGCTCACCGGCCACGAGAACCTGCTGATGATCGCGCGCCTGCTCGGCCTGCCCCGGCGCGAGGCCCGGGCCCGGGCGACCGGCCTGCTGGAGGACTTCCGGCTGTCCGACGCGGGCGGAAGGGCCGCCAAGACGTACTCCGGCGGCATGCGCCGCCGCCTCGACCTGGCCGCGAGCCTGGTCGGCCGGCCCCGCATCCTCTTCCTCGACGAGCCCACCACCGGCCTGGACCCGCACAGCCGCAACGAGTTGTGGGACATCGTCCGCGGCCTGGTCGGGGACGGCACGACCGTCCTGCTGACCACGCAGTACCTGGAGGAGGCCGACCAGCTCGCCGACGACATCGCCGTCATCGACCGCGGCCGCGTGATCGCCGAGGGCACCCCCGACGGCCTCAAGGAACAGGTCGGCGGCCAGGTGCTCCAGGTGCGCCCGATGGACGCCGGAGAACTGCACAAGGTGCACGCGCTGGTCTCGGTGATCGCCGGTCCGGCGGCCACGGTGGAGAACGGCGTGGTGACCGCGCCGGTGAACGACCCGGAACTCATGCCCGCCGTCGTACGCCGGCTGGACGAGGCCGGGGTGCGGGTGGGCGAGCTCACGCTGCGCCGCTCCAGCCTCGACGAGGTGTTCCTGTCCCTGACCGGGCACCGCGCGGCGGACGAGACGACGACCGACGAGGACAAGACGGAGGCCCTGGTATGAGCGCCGTGACGCTTGATGTGGCGCCGGCCGCCAAGGTGCGGCCCTGGGACGGGCTGCAGCAGACCTGCACCCTCGCCTGGCGCAACCTGGTGCAGATCAAGCACAACCCGATGGAGCTGATGGACCTCAGCGTCCAGCCCATCATGTTCGTGCTGCTGTTCACCTACGTCTTCGGCGGCCAGATGGCCGGTTCGCCGGAGGCCTATCTGCAGTACGCGCTCCCCGGGATCATCGTGCAGAACGCGCTCTTCGCGACGATGAACACCGCGATGGGCCTCAACATCGACCTCACCAAGGGGGTCCTGGACCGGCTGCGCTCCCTGCCGATCGCCCGCTCCGCGCCGCTCATGGGGCGCGTCGTGGCCGACCTCGGCAAGCAGCTCTGGTCGCTGCTGCTGATGCTCGGCCTCGGCATGGTGATGGGCTTCGACGTGAACGGCGGCGTCCCCGGCGTGCTCGGCGCGGCGGGTCTGCTGCTGGTCTTCGCGCTGGCGATGTCCTGGATGACGCTGCTCATCGGGATGCTGGTCTCCGAGCCGGAGAAGGTGATGACCTTCGGGTTCGTCCTGGTGATGCCGCTCACCTTCACCTCCAGCGCCTTCGTGCGGGCCGACACGATGCCGGGCTGGCTCAAGGCCTGGGCCGAGGTCAATCCCGTCACCCGTCTGGCCGACGCGGTGCGGGCGCTGCTGACCGGCAGCGGCGAGGTCGCGGGCCCGCTGATGTGGTCGCTGCTGTGGGCCGCCGGAATCGCCGTCGTGTTCGTGCCCCTGGTGATGCGCGCCTACCGCGCGCGGACCTGACCGAGCGCCCTCCGGCGCCCGGATGCCCGGCCTCCCGGGCATCCGGGCGGTCGGCTCCGGCTTCGGCGGCGGGCGCTCGCCGCTTAGAGTTCTCCTCATGTGCGGAATCGTTGGATACGTGGGCGGGCAGTCCGCCCTCGATGTGGTCATCGCAGGTCTGAAGCGTCTGGAGTACCGGGGGTACGACTCGGCCGGCGTCGCGGTCCTGGCGGACGGGGGCATGGCGGCGGCCAAGAAGGCGGGCAAGCTCGCCAACCTGGAGAAGCTGCTGGACGAGCGCCCGCTGCCGACCGGCCCGGCCGGCATCGGCCACACCCGCTGGGCCACCCACGGCGGCCCCACCGACGCCAACGCGCACCCGCACCTGGACAACGCGGGCCGGGTCGCCGTCGTCCACAACGGCATCATCGAGAACTTCGCCGCCCTGCGCGCGGAGCTCGCCGAGCGCGGCCACGACCTGCTCTCCGAGACCGACACCGAGGCAGTCGCCCACCTGCTCGCCGAGGCGTACTCCTCCACCGGCGACCTCACCGAGGCCATGCGCCAGGTCTGCCGCCGCCTGGACGGCGCCTTCACACTGGTCGCCGTCCACGCCGACGAGCCGGACGTCGTGGTGGGTGCCCGCCGCAACTCCCCGCTCGTCGTGGGCGTCGGCGACGGCGAGAACTTCCTCGCCTCCGATGTCTCGGCCTTCATCGACCACACCCGCGAGGCGATCGAGCTCGGCCAGGACCAGGTCGTCGAGCTGCGCCGGGAGGGCGTCACCGTCACCGACTTCGAGGGCAAGCCCGCCGAGGTCCGGCCGTACCACATCGACTGGGACGCCTCCGCCGCCGAGAAGGGCGGCTACGACTACTTCATGCTCAAGGAGATCGCCGAGCAGCCCAAGGCGGTCGCCGACACACTGCTGGGCCGGATCGACGCGAGCGGCCTGCTCACGCTGGACGAGGTCCGCATCCCCACCCACGTGCTGCGCGAGATCGACAAGATCGTGATCGTCGCCTGCGGCACCGCCTTCCACGCCGGCATGATCGCCAAGTACGCGATCGAGCACTGGACCCGGGTGCCCTGCGAGGTCGAGCTCGCCAGCGAGTTCCGCTACCGCGACCCGATCCTCGACTCGCGCAGCCTCGTCGTCGCCATCAGCCAGTCCGGCGAGACCATGGACACCCTCATGGCGCTGCGCCACGCGCGCGAGCAGGGCTCCAGGGTGCTCGCGATCTGCAACACCAACGGCTCGACCATCCCCCGCGAGTCCGACGCGGTCCTGTACACCCACGCGGGCCCCGAGGTCGCCGTCGCCTCCACCAAGGCGTTCCTCACCCAGGTGGTGGCCTGCTACCTCGTCGCCCTCTACCTCGGGCAGGTGCGCGGCACCAAGTGGGGCGACGAGATCACCGCCGTCATCCGCGAGCTCTCGCACATCTCCCAGCAGGTCGAGCAGGTGCTGGAGACCATGGAGCCGGTGCGCGAACTGGCCCGCTCCCTGGCGGACAAGAACACCGTCCTCTTCCTCGGACGCCACGTCGGCTACCCCGTCGCCCTCGAAGGCGCGCTCAAGCTCAAGGAGCTCGCCTACATGCACGCCGAGGGCTTCGCCGCCGGCGAGCTCAAGCACGGGCCCATCGCGCTCATCGAGGACGACCTGCCGGTCGTCGTGGTCGTCCCCTCCCCGCGCGGGCGGTCCGTGCTCCACGACAAGATCGTCTCCAACATCCAGGAGATCCGCGCCCGCGGCGCCCGCACGATCGTCATCGCCGAGGAGGGCGACGAGTCCGTCGTCCCCTACGCCGACCACCTCATCCGCGTGCCGCAGACGCCGACCCTGCTGCAGCCGCTGGTGGCGACCGTGCCGCTGCAGGTCTTCGCCTGCGAGCTGGCCACGGCCCGCGGCAACGAGGTGGACCAGCCGCGCAACCTCGCGAAGTCCGTCACCGTCGAATGACCCGGGGGCCCGCGTGATCATCGGGGTCGGCATCGACGTCGCCGAGATCGACCGCTTCGGGGAGTCCCTGGATCGCACCCCCGGCCTGGCCGAACGGCTCTTCCTCCCCGGCGAACTCCACCTCCCCAGCGGGGCCCGTCGCGGCACCGCCTCCCTCGCGGCGCGCTTCGCCGCGAAGGAGGCGGTCGCGAAGGCGCTGGGAGCCCCTGGGGGGCTCCACTGGGCGGACGCGGAGGTCGTCACGGAGGATTCGGGGCAGCCCCGCCTTGTCGTGCGGGGCACGGTCGCGGCGGCGGCGGAGGCGCTGGGGGTGCGGGTGTGGCATGTCTCGCTCAGTCATGACGCGGGGGTTGCGTCGGCGGTCGTCATCGCGGAGGGCTAGCCGCACGGCGCGGGGCGCCGTTGTGTGTGCGGTGAGGTTTCTCCCCCGCCCGCCCTCCCGTGTGCCCTGTGAAGTCTGGGCGGCCCGGCGCGCGTGCGGGGTGGGCCGGGTGCGGTGCCTCCGGGGCTGGCCATTCTGGACTGGGATATTTACGTGCGTTTCCAGCACCTGCTCATCCCGTCCCGCCCCGGATGGTGCACACAAATATCCCGCACCGTCCAGAACACCCACCCTCCCCCAGCCTTCGGCCGGGGGTGCCCCCAACTCCCCCGCCCCCTCCGTTTCGTCATGCGCCTGATCCCCAGTGGGGGGTTTGGAGGCGGTCCGGGCGACTGCGGTTGCCTGGATCACCTCCGTCGGTGTGGGCGGTGACGGCTGGGCGGCTGATGTGCCGCCGCACCAACCCTGGGCCTGTGCCATGGCTGCCTTCCACCCCCCACTGAGGATCAGGCGCTTGCTACTACGGAGGGGGCGGGGTCGTAGGGGTGGGCGTTCTGGACTGTGGAGCATATTTGGGTGCACAACCCGGGGTGACCAACGCAGAGTGCCTGAGGCACCGAAATGTGCTGTCCAGAATGGCCAGCCCCGGAGGCCCCGAACCCGGCACCCAACGAAACGGGCGCCGGGGTCACTGACTTCACAGGGCACACGGGAGGGAGGGCGGGCGGGAAAAGCGGGCACGCGGCCACCCCGCGCAACATCGGGGCGGCGATGGGAACATGGGGCACATGCGGGTTGCGCACAGCGTGGAGAACGTCAGGGCCGCCGAGCGCGAGCTCATGTCCCGGGTGCCGGAGGGCGCACTGATGCAGCGCGCCGCCGCAGGCCTCGCCGCGGCCTGCGCGACAGCGCTCGGCGGCGGCGCATACGGCGCCCGCGTCGTCGTGCTGACCGGCAGCGGGGACAACGGCGGTGACGCCCTGTACGCGGGCGCGCGGCTCGCCCGGCGCGGGGCGGGCGTGACCGCGGTGCTGCTCGCCCCGGAGAGGGCCCACCGCGGCGGCCTGGCGGCCCTGCGTGCCGCGGGCGGACGGGCGGTGACCCCGCAGGAGGCGGACGCAGAGGCGCTGATCCACCGCGCCGACCTCGTGCTGGACGGCATCGTGGGCATCGGCGGCAAGGGCGGACTGCGCCCGGAGGCGGTGCCGCTGGCGGAGGCCGCGCACGCGGCGCCCGCGATCGTGGTGGCCGTCGACCTGCCCAGCGGGGTGGACGCGGACACCGGCGAGGTCCGCGGCGCGGCGGTCCGGGCCGACATGACGGTGACGTTCGGCACCTACAAGCCGGGCCTGCTCATCGACCCCGCGGCCGAGTACGCGGGCGCGTTGCGCCTGATCGACATCGGCCTGGACCAGCCCGCCCCGGACCTGGAGGCGCTGCAGCACGCGGACGTGGCGGCGCTGCTGCCACACCCGTCGGCCGAGAGCGACAAGTACCGCCGCGGTGTGGTCGGTGTCGTCGCGGGGTCGGAGCGCTACCCCGGCGCCGCCGTGCTCGCGGTGGCGGGCGCGCTGCGCGCGGGCGCGGGGGCGGTGCGGTACGTGGGCCCGGGCGCGCGGGCGGTGATCGCGCGCTTCCCGGAGGCGCTGGTGTCGGCGGGGCCGCCGCACAAGGCAGGCCGGGTGCAGGCGTGGGTGGTCGGCCCGGGGCTCGGCGACGGGCCGGAGGCGCGGCGGTCCGTGGAGGATGTGCTCGCCTCCGACGTGCCGGTGCTCGTGGACGCGGACGGGCTGCGCCTGCTGGATCGCGAAGCCGTGCGTGAGCGCTTCGCGCCGACTGTGCTGACCCCGCACGCGGGCGAGGCGGCCGCGCTGCTGGGCGTGGCCCGGGAGGAGGTCGAGGCGGCCCGGCTGGCCTTCGTACGGCGTCTGGCGGCGGAGTTCGGCGCGACGGCGCTGCTGAAGGGCTCCACGACGCTCGTGGCGGCCCCGGACCCGGCCGTGCCGGTCCGGGTCAACCCGACGGGGACGCCCTGGCTGGCCACGGCCGGCAGCGGGGACGTGCTCTCCGGCATCACCGGCTCGCTGCTCGCCGCGGGCCTTACGGCACGTGACGCCGCGTCCGCCGGCGCGTATCTGCACGGCCTCGCGGCGCGCGTCGCCTCCGGTCCGGTGGGGGCGCCGGTCGCGGCGGACGACGTGGCCGCCGCGGTTCCCGATGCCTGGCGGAGCGTCAGATCGTAGCTGGGCGAAACGGGTGGAGTCCGCCCGTGGAGTGTTCCGGCGGGCGACGCCGCGTCTATGCGTCAAGGCATGGGAAGAACGTACGCCTGCCGGGGGGCGCGGTTGTGCACCGTCGCCCTGGTCGTCCTGTCCGCTCTGGGCGCCGAGACGACGGCCTCCGCCGATGATCACCACCCCGTGAAGCTCGAGGACTACGTCGCGGGGGTTCCGTACCAGCAGTACGACCTGCCGTCGCCCACCGACACCCCGGACCAGGGTCTGCCGCCCAAGCACGTGGACCACTCGCACGACGCCGAGGAGAACAGGGGCGACTACGACGAGGACGAGGCCGAGGAGGAGATGCAGCCCGTCGACCCGCAGCAGGTCGAGTGGCTGCCCCCGGACGAGGCCGCCGCGGGCCGTCTGTCGCCGTACTGCACGCCGCTCGCCGGCCCGTACCAGCGGGACGTGGAGCGGCTTCTGGGGCTGCGCGTGGACGGGAAGCAGTCCGAGGACGACTGCTACGCCATCCAGCGCTACCAGCAGTCGAGCGACATCCTGCCGGACACCGGGTTCGCCGGGCCCACCACCTTCGGCCACCTGCGCCTGGACCTGGCCATCCAGCAGGGCCCGAACGCCGGCCGCCAGTGCCTGACGCCGGCCAAGGGGAAGCGCGTGGCGTGCGTGGACCTCACCCGGCAGATCCTGTGGGTGCAGACCAGCGCGACGAACGTGGTCTTCGGGCCGGTCTCGATGCGCAGCGGCCGCACGGGCTTCGCGACCCGCACGGGGCGCTTCAAGGTCTACTGGCGCCACCGTGACCATGTGTCCGACATCTACGACGCCCCCATGCCCTTCAGCCAGTTCTTCAGCGGCGGCCAGGCCCTGCACGCCATCACCGGCAGCGTCTACCGCGCGCCGGGCTCGCACGGCTGCGTCAACCTGTCCACGCCCGACGCGGGACGGCTGTGGAACCTGCTGAAGCTGCACGACCAGGTGCATGTCTTCGGGCACAAATCCGGCACGTGACGGTCGCACCGGGCGGGCCTGAGACACTGGGCGCGATGGATGAGACAAATCTGCGCGCCCAGGCCACGATCGATCTCGCCGCGCTGCGGTCGAACGTCGCGGCGCTGCGCGCCCGCGCGCCCCGTTCCGGGCTGATGGCCGTGGTCAAGGCGGACGCCTACGGCCACGGCATGGTCCCGTGTGCCCGGGCGGCGCTGGAGGCCGGCGCCGCCTGGCTCGGCGTCGCCACGCCCGAGGAGGCGCTGGCGCTGCGCGCCGCGGGGATCACCGCGCCGGTGCTGTGCTGGCTGTGGACGCCGAACGGGCCGTGGCGCGACGCCGTCGAGGCCGGCATCGATGTGACGATCAGCGGCCTGTGGGCGCTGCGCGAGGCGGCCGCGGCGGCCGAGGCGGCCGGCCGTACCGCCCGGGTGCAGCTCAAGGCGGACACCGGGCTGGGCCGCAACGGCGCCCAGCCCGGGGACTGGGCGGACCTGGTGGCCGCCGCCCGTGCCGCCGAGGAGGCGGGGCTGGTCAAGGTGACCGGTCTGTGGTCGCACTTCGCGTGCGCCGACGAGCCGGGGCACCCCTCCAACGCCGCCCAGCTGGCCGTCTTCCACGCCGCGCTGGAGAGCGCCGCGCGCGCCGGACTGCGCCCGGAGGTGCGGCACATGGCCAACTCCCCGGCGACGCTCACGCTGCCCGAGGCGCACTTCGACCTCGTGCGGACCGGCGTCGCGATGTACGGGATCTCGCCGATCCCCCAGGTCGGCGGCCCGGAGGAGTTCGGGCTGCGGCCGGTGATGACGCTCTCGGCCCGCCTGGCCTCGGTCAAGCGGGTGCCCGGCGGCCACGGCGTCAGCTACGGCCACCACTACACGACGCCGGGCGACACCACCCTCGCCCTCGTCCCCCTCGGCTACGCGGACGGCGTTCCGCGGCACGCCTCGGGCACCGGACCGGTGCTGGTGGCGGGCAAGTGGCGGACCGCCGCGGGCCGGGTGGCGATGGACCAGTTCGTCGTGGACCTCGGCGGCGACCACGCCGAGGCCGGCGACGAAGCGGTGGTGTTCGGCCCCGGCGACCGCGGTGAGCCGACCGCCGAGGACTGGGCACGTGCCGCCGGCACCATCGCCTACGAGATCGTCACCCGGATCGGCAGCCGGGTGCCGCGCGTCTACGTGGGTACGTAACCGCGTAGCCGAGGGGAAGCAGCGAAGACGACATGAGCGGGTCCGAGAGCGGTAACACGGCGGGGAAAGCGGTGGAGGCGGCCGAGGCGGTGGCCGGGGCCGCGGAGGCGGTCGCGGAGGCCGTCACGGGCGGTCCGGGCGGATTGCTGTCGTCCGGTCGCTGGCGCAGCGCCGGGATAGCCGGCGCCGCCATCGGCGTCGTCGCGGCAGGTGCCGCCGCCGGTGTGGCGCTGGAGCGCGTCACGGTCGGCCGCAGCATGCGCCGGCGCGCGCGCCTCGCCCTCGATGTGGCCGGACCCTACGGGTCGCTGCGCGGCATGCCGGGGCGGGTGGCCGCCGAGGACGGCACCGAGTTGTACTACGAGGTCGAGGAGGCCGAGCCGGCCGCCGCCGACCCGGTCCCGCCGGCCCGCCGGTGGGGCCTGTTCCGGCGCGGCGGCCAGAGCGCCCCGCCCACCGTGGTCTTCAGCCACGGCTACTGCCTCAACCAGGACTCCTGGCACTTCCAGCGCGCGGTCCTGCGCGGCGTGGTGCGCGCGGTGTACTGGGACCAGCGCAGCCACGGCCGCTCCGGTCGCGGCAACGACCAGGCGGGCGGCGAGCCCGCCACCATCGACCAGCTCGGCCGCGACCTGAAGCGGGTCGTCGACGCCGCCGTGCCGGAGGGCCCGGTGGTGCTGGTCGGGCACTCCATGGGCGGCATGACGGTCATGGCGCTGGCCGACCAGTTCCCCGAGTTCGTCCGGGAGCGCGTGGTGGGCTTCGCCTTCGTCGGCACGTCCTCCGGCAAGCTCGCCAGTGTGACGCTGGGCCTGCCAGCGGCGGGAGCGCGGGCGCTGCGGGCGCTGGCGCCGGGGGTGCTGCGGATCCTGGGCACCCAGGTGGACCTGGTGGAGCGGGGACGCCGGGCGACGGCCGACCTTTTCGCCGGGATCATCAAGCGCTACTCGTTCGGCTCGGACGTCGACCCCGCGGTCGCGCGGTTCGCCGAGCGGATGATCGAGTCGACGCCGATCGACGTGGTCGCCGAGTTCTACCCGGCCTTCACGGAGCACGAGAAGAGCGAGGCGCTGGACGTCCTGGACGGCCTGCCCGGACTGGTGCTCGCGGGGGACAAGGACCTGCTGACGCCCAGTGAGCACAGCCGGGCCATCGCCGAGCGGCTGCCCGACACCGAGCTGGTCGTCGTCCCCGGCGCCGGCCATCTGGTGATGCTGGAGCAGCCGGACCTGGTCAACACCCATCTCGCCGCGCTGCTCGCCGAGGCGGCGGACGCCTCGCGTGCCCCCGTACCCCAGGTGCTGCGCGAGCTGGCCGCGGCGCGGCCGGTGGTGCCTCGGCAGCAGGACCGGTCCGGGCACGCGGTCACCGGCGGCGCGTAGCATTCGGGCACATGGGCATGGAAGCCATCGGCAGGGAAGCGGTCCGGGTCGTCGTCAAGACCCCCGAGCGGATGCGGGAGCTGGGGCAGCGCCTCGCGCCGCTGCTGCGGGCGGGTGATCTCGTCCTGCTCAGCGGGGACTTGGGCGCGGGCAAGACGACACTGACCCGCGGTCTGGGCGAGGCCATGGGCGTGCGCGGCGCGGTGACGTCGCCGACCTTCGTGATCGCGCGGGTCCACCCGTCGCTGACCGGCGGGCCGGCGCTGGTGCACGTGGACGCGTACCGGCTCTCCGGCGGCCTGGACGAGATGGAGGACCTGGACCTGGACGTCTCGCTCCCGGAGTCGGTCGTGGTCGTCGAATGGGGCGAGGGCAAGGTCGAGGAGCTGTCCGAGGACCGTCTGCAGCTGGTGATCCACCGCGCGGTCGGCGAGGTCGCGTCCGGGAACGGGCAGGAGGACCACGACGTGCGCGAAGTGGTCGTCACCGGGGTCGGCGCCCGCTGGGCCGGGGAGGACCTGGCCGCGCTGGGGGAGTAACCGTTCCGACAAGGTGTCGGGAAGATGTTGCGCCGGGCACGGGTCACGTGTTCTTCTGGAGTGCGAGGAGAAGTTAGGGCTGCCTAACCTCCAGCCCCTCGGACCACACCGCCCCCCGCCCCAGGAGGCAACCATGTCGGCCCACAAGGTGCCGGAGCCGGAGCCGGGCTACTCGGTGCAGGCACTGCTCGCCGCGTGTGACGCGGCGAAGGCGGTCAGCACGCCCCCGAAGTCACCGGACGAGCCCGCGGCGCCCGACGACCCCGACGCGCGGACCACCACCGCGGGCGGGACCGCGGCCCCGGAGGCCGACGCGGCATAGGGCCGGTCGGCCGTTCACCCGGTCGGGTGATTTCGCAATGCCCGCGGGGACGGTCGTCCTCAGCGGACGACCACGACCTTGGTGTCGATCGTGGCGAAGTTCCACAGGGCCGCGCCGTCCTTGCGCTTCTCGCGGATGCCACCGGTCTGCTGCGAGCCGTCGGACGTGCCGGGCAGCGAGCCGTCGCGGGCGGCGCTGAAGCCGACGATCACGTCGTCGACGGACGCGAAGCGCACCACGTGCTCGATCGGGACCCCGTCGCCGCCGGTGCCGCTGGCACTGCGCGTGGTCACGTCGTACGTCCCCGGGCCGGGATCCACCGTGCCCGGCACCACGACGTAGGTGCGGCGTACCTTGCCCGCGTCGCTCACCAGCCAGACGCGGTCCTGGCGCAGCGAGTAGACCACGCGGCGGCCGCTGCCGGAGGCGGCGGGCAGCTCGTGCTTCTTGCCCGGAGAGTGGGAGGCACCGTCGGTGGGCGCGGTGCTGCCGTTGTCCGTGGACACCGCCACACCCCCGGCGGCCACCTCCGTGGCGGAGCTGGAGGCCTGGACGGCGAGCACGCCGACGGCGGCCAGGGCGGCTGCGGTCAGTCCGGTCACGATCGTCCCTGAACCGATCCTTGCCACGGGGTCCTCCGGTAGTGGGGCGTCAGGCTCAGGTTGACGTTAGCAGCCGGTGCGGGCGGGACCCGAGCGCCGCCCCCGTACCGGCGAACACCCCGGTACCGGCAGGGCCGCCCCGGTGAACGCCGTAGGCTGAACGCGTGCTGCTGCTTGCCTTCGACACCGCCACCCCCGCCGTCACCGTCGCCCTGCACGACGGGCACCGCGTGCTCGCCGAGTCGACGGAGATCGACGCGCGCAGGCACGGCGAGCTGCTGATGCCCGCCGTGGACCGGGTGCTGCGGGAGGCGGGCACCGGGCCGGCCGCCGTGACCGGGCTCGTGGTCGGCGTCGGCCCGGGGCCCTACACGGGCCTGCGCGTGGGCCTGGTGACCGCCGCCGCGTTCGGGGACGTCCTCGGGGTGCCCGTGCACGGGCTCTGCACGCTGGACGGCCTGGCGTACGCCGCCGGGATCGACGGCCCCTTCGTCGTGGCCACCGACGCCCGCCGCAAGGAGGTCTACTGGGCCCGCTACGAGGGACCGCGCGGCCGGGTCGGCGACCCGGCCGTGGACCACCCGGCCGAGATCGCCGAACGCGTCGCGGGCCTGCCCGCGGTGGGCGCGGGCGCCGCGCTGTACCCGGACGTCTTCACCGACGTCCGCCCGCCCGCCGACCAGTCCGCCGCCGCGCTGGCCTCGCTCGCCGCGGCGAAGCTGGCGGAGGGCGAGGAGTTCCTCCCCCCGCTGCCGCTCTACCTGCGCCGCCCGGACGCGCAGGTCCCGGCCGGTTACAAGGCGGTCCTGCCGAAGTGACCGCCGTCCTGCGCGAGATGCGCTGGTGGGACCTGGAGCCGGTGATGGAGCTGGAGGAGCTGCTCTTCCCCGACGACGCCTGGTCGCGCGGCATGTTCTGGTCCGAACTCGCCGACGCCCGGCACCCGGCGGCGACCCGGCACTACGTCGTCGCCGAGGCGGACGGGCGCCTGGTCGGCTACGCCGGCCTGGCCGCCGTGGCCGGCACCGGCGACGTGCAGACCATCGCCGCCGCCCGCGACCAGTGGGGCACCGGCCTCGGCGCCCGCCTGCTGCGCGAACTGCTGCACCAGGCCACGGCGTTCGAGTGCCACGAGGTGCTGCTGGAGGTGCGGATCGACAACATCCGCGCCCAGCGGCTGTACGAGCGCTTCGGCTTCGAGCCGATCGGATTCCGGCGCGGCTACTACCAGCCCGGCAACGTCGACGCCCTCGTCATGCGGCTCGGCGACCTGACGGCGGCGGCGCCTGCGGACACACGAGAAACACCAGGTCTACAAGGAACTGAGACGACCCATGGCTGACGAGCCCCTTGTCCTCGGCATCGAGACGTCCTGCGACGAGACCGGTGTCGGCATCGTACGAGGTCACACGCTGCTGGCCGACGCGGTCGCGTCCAGCGTGGACGAGCACGCCCGATTCGGCGGCGTCGTCCCCGAGGTCGCCAGCCGCGCCCATCTGGAGGCGATGGTCCCCACCATCCAGCGCGCGCTGAAGGAGGCCGGGGTCGCCGCCTCCGACCTGGACGGCATCGCCGTCACCGCCGGGCCGGGCCTGGCGGGCGCGCTGCTGGTCGGCGTCTCGGCCGCCAAGGCGTACGCGTACGCGCTCGGCAAGCCGCTGTACGGCGTGAACCACCTGGCGTCCCACATCTGCGTCGACCAACTGGAGCACGGCGCGCTGCCGGAGCCCACGATGGCCCTGCTGGTCTCCGGCGGGCACTCCTCGCTGCTGCTGGCGCCGGACATCACCGGCGACGTGCGGCCGCTCGGAGCGACCATCGACGACGCGGCGGGCGAGGCCTTCGACAAGGTCGCACGCGTGCTGGGCCTCGGCTTCCCCGGCGGCCCGGCCATCGACCGCGTCGCGCGCGAGGGCGACCGGGCCGCCATCCGCTTCCCGCGCGGCCTGACGGGCGGGCGGGACCCGCTGTACGACTTCTCCTTCTCCGGGCTGAAGACGGCCGTGGCCCGCTGGATCGAGTCCAAGCGCCGGGAGGGCGAGGACGTGCCCGTCGCGGACGTCGCCGCGTCCTTCCAGGAGGCCGTGGCGGACGTGCTGACCCGCAAGGCGATCCGCGCCTGTAAGGACAACGGCGTCGACCACCTCATGATCGGCGGCGGCGTCGCGGCCAACAGCCGGCTGCGCTCGCTGGCCCAGGAACGCTGCGAGGACGCGGGCATCATCCTGCGCGTGCCGCGGCCCAAACTCTGCACCGACAACGGCGCGATGGTCGCGGCGCTCGGGGCGGAGATGGTGGCCCGCGGCCGCCCGTCCTCGACGTGGGACCTGCCGGCGGACTCCTCCCTGCTGGTCACGGACGTGTCCGTGCCCGGGCACACCCACACCCACGATCACGTGCACGAGCTCAGCAAGGACAACCTCTACTCGTCATGACCGTCGCCCTGATGTGGGAGGCCCGCGCCGCGGAGGGCCGCGGGCCCGAACTCCTGGCGTGGGTGCGCGCGCAGACGCTGACGCCCGCGCCGTTGCGCCGCGAGACCTTCTCCGCCCCCGGGGACCGGGTCCTCGTCATCACCTGGTGGGACGCCCCGTACGACGCGGAGCTCCCCGAACTGCCCGAGCCGGCGGAGGGGCTGGCGCGGCGCGCCGTCCACCGCTGGCGCTTCGAGGCTGTGGCCTGACCCGAGTGCGGGGCGTTTCTGCGCGGGTAGGTTTCTCCCCCGCCCGCCCTCCCTCCCCCAACCTTCGGCCGGGGGTGCCCCCAGCCCTGTGAAGTCACGCGCCCCGGCCCACCCCCGCACGCGCGTCGGGCCGCCCAGACTTCACAGGGCACACGGGTGGGAGGGCGGGGAAAAATCAGGCGGGCGACCCGAGCAGCATCGTGGGCGCGCCCGCCACCCGCGTCAGAAAGACCGTCGCCGCGTTGGGGCCCTGGGGCCTGACCCGGCGGCGCAGTTCCTCGGGTTCGACCGCGGAGCCCCGCTTCTTGACGGTCAGCACGCCGACCTCGCGTTCGCGCAGCAGCGCCTTGAGCCGCTTGAGGTTGAAGGGGAGCACGTCGGTGATCTCGTACGCGGAGGCGTAGGGCGTGCTGTGCGGCTCGTCCGAAGTGACGTACGCGATGGTCTCGTCGATAAGACCGCCTCCGACCTGCGCCGCGACGTCCGCGACCAGGTGGGCCCGGATGACCGCGCCGTCGGGCTCGTACAGCCAGCGCCCGACCGGGCGCACCGCGGGGTCGGGCAGGCCGGCGGCGGGCAGGGTGGCGCCGGAGGGCAGCAGTGTCGCCCGGCGGGTGCCCGAGGCCGTGCCGAACCACAGCACGGCCTCCTTCACGTCGCCGTGGTCGGAGACCCACTCCGCCTCCGCGTCCTCCGGCACGGCCTCGTGCGGGATGCCCGGCGCGACCTTGAGCGCGGCCAGGGGTGTCCTGCGCGCCGCCGCCACGGCCCACGACAGCGGCGGGGAGTACGCCTCCGGGTCGAAGATCCTGCCGCGTCCGCCGCGCCGGGCCGGGTCCACGAACACCGCGTCGCAGCCGTCCGTCCCCACATCGGTGACGTCCGCGCAGCGCACCTCGATGCGTTCCGCGAGCCCCAGCGCCCGCGCGTTGGCCCGCGCCACCGCGCACGTCAGGGGATCGCGGTCGACCGCCAGCACCGTCACCCCGGCGCGTGCCAGCGGGATCGCGTCGCCGCCGATCCCGCAGCACAGGTCCGCCAGCCGCCGCACCCCGAGGGTCGCGAACCGCTCCGCCCGGTGCCGCGCCACCGAAGCGCGCGTCGACTGCTCCACCCCGTCGGGCGTGAAGTACATCGCGTACGCGTCCTCGCCGAACTTCGCCTCCGCCCGCTGCCGCAGCCGCGCCTGGGTGAGCGCCGCCGAGACGAGCGCCGCGTCGTGCTCCCGGCGCAGCCGGGTCGCGGTGGCGATCTCGGCCGCGGGGTCGTAGTCGCGGAGGACGGTCAGCAGTCGCTGCCCCTCGTCGGTCAGCAGGGCCGAGAACGCGTCGAGATCCACACCGTCCATTGTCCCGCGCCTCCGGCGTCCGCCGGACCGGGCTCCGATGGGCGCCCGCGCACGGCGCGCCCGGCGTGGCATTGGCACTCCGCTTGACCGAGTGCTAAGCGCGTCATAATCTCAGACCTGGCACTCGGCCACGCCGAGTGCCAACAACACAGCGACGGGCAGGTCCGGCACCCGCGACGACGGGCCTACCAGGTCGCCACCCCAGACAGACACTCCCGTAAGCCCTTTGAAGGGGGAGGTCGGATCGTGACGACCGCCAGCACCAAGGTTGCCATCAAGCCGCTCGAGGACCGCATCGTGGTCCAGCCGCTGGATGCCGAGCAGACCACCGCCTCCGGCCTGGTCATCCCGGACACCGCCAAGGAGAAGCCCCAGGAGGGCGTCGTCCTGGCCGTCGGTCCGGGTCGCTTCGAGGACGGCAACCGCATCCCGCTCGACGTCAAGGTCGGCGACATCGTGCTGTACAGCAAGTACGGCGGCACCGAGGTCAAGTACAGCGGCGAGGAGTACCTCGTCCTCTCGGCTCGCGACGTCCTCGCGATCGTCGAGAAGTAAATCCGGCGCCGCTCGTAACCGAGAAATGCCGTGACCACGCCCCGGGCACACCGAGTCCTCGCACGGACCGGGGACCCGGGGCGCGGTCTTTGACGAGAACCCAAAGACGAGGAATTCCGCCGGTATGGCCAAGATCCTGAAGTTCAACGAGGACGCCCGTCGCGCCCTTGAGCGTGGAGTCAACAAGCTCGCCGACACCGTGAAGGTGACGATCGGCCCCAAGGGCCGCAACGTCGTCATCGACAAGAAGTTCGGCGCTCCGACCATCACCAACGACGGCGTGACCATCGCCCGCGAGGTCGAGCTCGAGGACGCGTACGAGAACCTCGGTGCGCAGCTGGTGAAGGAGGTGGCGACCAAGACCAACGACATCGCGGGTGACGGCACCACCACCGCCACCGTGCTCGCCCAGGCGCTCGTGCGCGAGGGCCTGCGCAACGTCGCCGCCGGCGCCTCCCCGGCCGCCCTGAAGAAGGGCATCGACGCCGCCGTCAAGGCCGTCTCGGACGAGCTGCTCGCCTCGGCCCGCCCGATCGAGGGCAAGGACGACGTCGCCGCCGTCGCCGCCCTGTCCGCCCAGGACAAGCAGGTCGGCGAGCTGATCGCCGAGGCGATCGACAAGGTCGGCAAGGACGGTGTCATCACCGTCGAGGAGTCCAACACCTTCGGTCTGGAGCTGGACTTCACCGAGGGCATGGCCTTCGACAAGGGCTACCTGTCGCCGTACTTCGTGACGGACGCGGAGCGCCAGGAGGCCGTCCTGGAGGACCCGTACATCCTCATCACCCAGGGCAAGATCTCCTCCATCCAGGACCTGCTCCCGCTGCTGGAGAAGGTGCTGCAGGCCGGCGCCTCCAAGCCGCTGCTGATCATCGCCGAGGACGTCGAGGGCGAGGCCCTCTCCACCCTGGTGGTCAACAAGATCCGCGGTACCTTCAACGCGGTCGCGGTCAAGGCCCCCGGCTTCGGCGACCGCCGCAAGGCCATGCTGGAGGACCTCGCCACCCTCACCGGTGCCACCGTGGTGGCCGAGGAGGTCGGCCTCAAGCTCGACCAGGTCGGCCTGGACGTGCTCGGCAACGCCCGCCGCGTGACGGTCACCAAGGACGAGACCACCGTCGTCGACGGTGCCGGCGACTCCTCCGCGATCGAGGGCCGCATCGGCCAGATCAAGGCCGAGATCACCACGACCGACTCCGACTGGGACCGCGAGAAGCTCCAGGAGCGCCTCGCCAAGCTGGCCGGCGGCGTGTGCGTCATCCGTGTCGGCGCGGCCACCGAGGTCGAGCTCAAGGAGAAGAAGCACCGTCTGGAGGACGCCATCTCCGCGACCCGCGCCGCGGTCGAGGAGGGCATCGTCTCCGGTGGTGGCTCCGCGCTCGTCCACGCCGTCAAGGTGCTGGAGGACGGCCTCGGCAAGACCGGCGACGAGGCCACCGGTGTCGCCGTCGTGCGCCGCGCCGCGGTCGAGCCGCTGCGCTGGATCGCCGAGAACGCCGGCCTGGAGGGCTACGTCATCACCTCCAAGGTCGCCGAGCTGGAGAAGGGCCACGGCTTCAACGCCGCGACCGGCGAGTACGGCGACCTGGTGAAGGCCGGCGTCATCGACCCGGTCAAGGTCACCCGCTCCGCCCTGGAGAACGCCGCCTCCATCGCCTCCCTGCTTCTCACCACCGAGACCCTCGTGGTGGAGAAGAAGGAGGAGGAGCCCGCCGAGGCCGGTCACGGCCACGGTCACTCCCACTGAGTGCGTCCGAAGGCCCCCGTTCCCGCACTGGGAACGGGGGCCTTCGGCTTGTCCTGTCAGTCCCGGGGGTAGACGGGGCCGAAGCGGCGCCCGGCCGTCGTGGAGACCGCGCCGAAGGCCCCGCTCGGGGCGAGCTTGGCGGCGAGCGCCGCGGCCTTGTAGCGCGGGTCGGGCACGCTGAGCGTGCGGCCCCGGGCCAGGTCGCGGATGGCGGCGGCGACCACCTTGTCGGCGTCCAGCCACGCCCAGCCGGGGATGCTGCCGGTGTCCATGCCCGCCCGCTCGTGGAACTCGGTGCGGACGAAGCCCGGGCACAGCGCCATCAGCCGCACCCCGCTGCCGGACAGTTCGCGGGCCGCGCCCCGGGTGAAGCTGACCACCCACGCCTTGCTCGCGCCGTACGTGCCGCGCGGCACGAACGCCGCCACCGAGGCCACATTGACGATGAAGCCGCGCCGGCGCTGCTTCATGGCCGCGGCCGCCGCGCCGGTCAGCCGCAGCACGGCCTCGCAGTGCACCTTGAGCATGGTCAGCTCGTCGGCCATCGGCACGTCGCCGAAGGCACCGCGGTTGCCGAAGCCCGCGTTGTTGACCAGTACGCCGACCGGCCGCTCGCGGTCGCCCAGCCGCGTCTCCACCGCCTCGATGCCCTTGTCCGTCGACAGGTCGGCGGGCAGCACCTCCACGGTCACCGCGTAGGTGCGGCGCAGTTCGGCGGCACGTTCCTGCAGCCGGTGCTCGTCGCGCGCGACGAGCACGAGGGCGTGGCCGTCGCTCGCGAGCCTGCGGGCGAAGGCCGCGCCGAGGCCCGCGGTGGCTCCCGTGATGAGTGAAGTCGTCATGCCCCGCAGGCTAGTGGGACCGTGTGCGCCTGCGCGCCGTCGCGCGGATCTCCTCCGGGAGCGCGTCCGCCGCGAGCAGCGCGGGAAGCAGCCCGGGTTCCAGGGTGACCGCCCGGAAGACCAGCGCGACGGTCACCTCGTGGTCGGGGCGGTGGACGATCTCCACCGGGTCGCCCGCGCGGAGTTCGCCCGGCCCGGCGACCCGCAGGTAGGCGCCGGGCAGCGCGGCACGGGTGAACCGCCGGAGCCAGCCGTCCTCGTCCATCCGGCCCTGGAAGGTGCCGCAGGGGACGCGCGGGCAGGACACCTCCAGGATCGGGCCCGCGGGCCCGCCGATCCGCCAACGTTCCCCGATCAGCGCTCCGTTGACGTCCACGCCGAGGGTCGTCAGGTTCTCCCCGAACATGCCGTCGCGCAGTTCCCGGTCGAGTTCGCGCTCCCAGCCGTCCAGGTCCTCGCGGGCATAGGCGTACACGGCCTGGTCGGGGCCGCCGTGGTGTTTCACGTCGTACACCCGGTCGCCGGCCAGGCCCACCGCGCCGGTGCCCTTGGAGCCTGGCGCGGTCACCGCCACCGGGCCCGTCACGGGGTGCTTGTCGATGCCCGTGAGCCCCGTGTCCTTCCAGGGGTTCGGCCGGGGACGTCCCACGTTGACCGAGAGCACTCTCATGCTCCGACGGTACGGCGGCCGCCCGGCGCGGGGCGAGGTGTTTTCCGGCGGCTCAGCGCGCGAGCACGCTCAGCAGCAGGTCCACGTCGGCCTCGGTGTTGTACAGGTGGAACGCCGCCCGCAGGTTGCCGGCGCGGACCGATACGCGGATACCGGCCGCGGCCAGCCGCTCCGCCGCGTCCCCGAGGCCCGGGACGGCCACGATCGCCGAATCGTGGGCACCCGGCGGCACGGCCTTGTGGCCGAGCTCCTTGAGGCCCGCGCGGAAGCGCTCGGCCAGCGCGATGTCGTGGGCGCCGATCGCCTCGACGCCCACCTCCTCGATCAGCCCGAGCGAGGCCGACCCGGCCAGGTACGGCAGGAACGGCGGCAGCACGTCGAAGCGCCGGGCGGAGCGGGCGAGCCGGGCCACCGGCCCGTAGCAGTCGTCCCAGGGGTCCTCGGCCGCGTACCACCCGGCGAAGCAGGGCGACAGGCCGTCCTCGGCGCCCTCCCGCACGGTCAGGAAGGACACCCCGCGCGGGGCGAGCAGCCACTTGTAGCCGCCGCACACCACGTAGTCGAAGGCCCCGGTCGCCAGCGGCAGCCAGCCGACCGCCTGCGTCGCGTCGACCAGCATGCGCGCCCCGTGCCGGTCCGCGGCCTCCCGGACCGCGGCGAGGTCGGCGACGCGTCCGTCCGCGGACTGCACCGCGCTGACGGCGGCCAGCGCGGTGGTGGGACGTACGGCGTCGGCCAGGCCCTCCAGCGGCACGGTGCGCAGCGTGAGGTCGGGGCGGGAGGCGAAGGGGTTGACCAGGGAGCTGAAGTCGCCCTCCGCGAGGACGACTTCAGCGCCCGCCGGAAGGCCCGCGGCGATCATCCCGACATGGGTGGTGACGGAGGAGCCGACCGCGACCCGGTCGGCGGCGACGCCGGTCAGCCGGGCGTAGGCGGCGCGCGTGGTGTTCAGGACGAGTTCATTGCGCACCCAGTCGTCGCTGCCGTCGGACCAGGCCGCCACGGCGGTGCGCAGTACGTCGGCGGCCCGGCGTGGGCCGACGCCCGCCGACGCGGTGTTCAGATAGGTGATCCCGGCATCCAGCGTGAATTCCCCGGTGAGGTCCATGGCTCCTCAGCCTGGGGCCGGCGCTGTCCGAAGTCCATGGGAGGGGGGTGCGGGGGTGCGGGGCTGCTGGTGCTGCGCGGTGCACGGCCGGCGTGGCCGTGCCTGGCCTCTGGTGGCCGTGCCTTGCCTTCGCGGCGGGCCTGGCGGCCCGCAGGGTGAGGGCGCCGCACGGGCGCCCGGATCGGTTCCCCGGCGTACGGGGAGAGGGAAACGTTTCCTCAGTGGGTGAGGCGCCGGCGTTCAGTGTCCGCCGGCGGCGTGCGAGCTCATGACCCGGTTGCGGGACCGGCCCATCATCTCCTCGCGCTCGTCCTCGGTGAGCCCGCCCCAGACCCCGTAGGGCTCGCGGACCGTCAGGGCGTGGGTCGCACACTCGGCGCGCACGGGACAGCGCATGCACACCTCCTTGGCGGCCGCTTCACGCGCGCTCCGCGCCGCACCGCGCTCTCCCTCGGGATGGAAGAACAGCGAACTGTCCACACCACGACAGGCGGCGATCAGTTGCCAGTCCCAGAGGTCTGCGTTGGGGCCCGGGAGGCGGGAGAAGTCTGCCATTGCTCATCTCCTCGAGAGGTGGGCTGCACGGGACTGCCTCCCAGGCGACGCTCCAGGCGCTCTGCGGGAGGTGATGTCGACGGTACATCTACTGTCCAAGTAGATGTAAATATGATTCATCACAAAATCGCCAACGAACTCCCGCCATGCGGGTAAAAAGCCGCCAAACAGGCAAAATCTGACATTGACCCCCGGTCGGCGGTTCGGTGTCCTGCAACCGGGCGCCCGAAGTGCTTCCTTTTGCGATCGGGCACACCGCCACGACCTGCGGTGTTGCTGGTGCGTGGCGAACCGGGCACGGAGTGTGCGGGAGAGCGTCCGCAAACTCCGTAACTCTTTCGAGTGAGGGTCGTTGAAGGTGCGGAAGTGGTTGGCGGCCGAAGTAATCGGGCAGGCGCCCGAGACCGTCAGCCCCACCAGTGACGATTCGTACAGCCTGGAGGCTCAACGTGACGCGGATCAGCTGCGGAGGACGGTCATGACTTCCGTTCTCGTCTGCGACGACTCCCCGCTTGCCCGAGAGGCGCTCCGCCGCGCGGTGGCGACCGTGCCCGGTGTCGAGCGCGTAACGACCGCGGCCAACGGCGAGGAAGTCCTCCGCCGCTGGGGCGCCGACCGCTCGGACCTCATCCTCATGGACGTCCGGATGCCCGGTCTCGGCGGTGTCGAGACCGTACGGCGGCTGCTGTCCGCCGATCCGGGGGCCCGCATCATCATGCTCACGGTCGCCGAGGACCTGGACGGGGTGGCGCTCGCCGTCGCCGCCGGTGCCCGTGGATATCTGCACAAGGACGCCTCGCGCGCCGAACTGCGGGCCACGGTCACCCAGGCGCTCGCCGACCCGACCTGGCGGCTCGCGCCGCGCCGGCTGCGCTCCGCCGAGATGGGCGCCGCGCCGACGCTCACCGCCCGCGAGATCCAGGTGCTGGAGGGGATGAGCCACGGCCGCTCCAACGCCGAGATCGGGAGGGAGTTGTTCCTCTCCGAGGACACCGTCAAGACGCACGCGCGACGTCTTTTCAAGAAACTCGGCGCCTCGGACCGGGCCCACGCGGTGGCGCTCGGCTTCCGCTGGGGCCTGGTGCGCTAGGCCGTCGAGTTGAGCGGCGAGGGGCCGATGGGCTGTGGGGCGGCTGTGCGGCTGCCCCGCTCGTACCGGTTTCCGTTCCGAGGGCGCATGCTGGAGGCATGGACTCTCGGGGACACGGGCGGGCGGGGCGGCGGGTGCATGACATGACTACGGCCGGTGCGGTCCCTCGAAACGCGTCACAAGGCGCATCGCATAACGCTTCGGAGCACAACCACCCCGCCGAGGCCACAGAGCGCGCTTCGGCGAGGCACTATGGATGGATGCGCGACGAGGCCACCGGCACAGAGACAGCCATAGGGGCTCTCGTACGTCGAGCCGTCGAGGGTGACGAGCAGGCGACGCACGACCTCCTCGCCCATGTGCACCCGCTTGCCGAACGCTATTGCCGCACCCGGCTGTCGCGACTGCCCGGTGACGCGCGCCACTTCGTGGACGACCTCGCCCAAGAGGTGTGCCTCGCGGTGCTGTGCGCGCTGCCGCGCTATCGCGACCAGGGGCGGCCCTTCGAGGCCTTCGTGTTCGGGATCGCCGCCCACAAGGTCGCCGATCTGCAGCGGGCGGCCATGCGCGGCCCCGGTTCGACGGCGGTTCCCTCAGACGAGATGCCCGAGCAGCCGGACGACTCGCTCGGGCCGGAGGAACGGGCGCTGCTGAGCAGCGACGCCGAATGGGCGAAGGGTCTGCTGGCGAATCTGCCGGAGCACCAGCGGGAGCTGGTTCTGCTGCGGGTCGCCGTCGGGCTCACCGCCGAGGAGACCGGACAGGTGCTCGGGATGTCGCCGGGGGCCGTCCGGGTGGCGCAGCACCGGGCGCTGTCCCGGCTGCGCGCGCTCGCGGAGGAAGCTCCGGGCGCCCGTGGGCTGAGCGCCTAGCCCATCGCTCCGGTCCCTGGCGGGGCCCAGGGCCCGCGGGCCCCCGTCAAGGCCGGAAAAGGTTTCCCGCGAGAGCCATTAGCATTGAACATCTCGCTGGGCAAGACCATGGGGAAGGTGTCATGACGCTGAACGCCGACGGAGTAGCCGAGAAGTTCGGGTTGCTCGGACTGACCTACGACGACGTGCTCCTCCTCCCAGGGCCTTCGGATGTCGTGCCGAACCAGGTCGACACCCGCTCCAGGGTCACCCGGAACGTCAGCGTGAACATCCCGCTGCTGTCCGCCGCGATGGACAAGGTCACCGAGGCCCGCATGGCCATCGCGATGGCCCGCCAGGGCGGCGTGGGCGTTCTGCACCGCAACCTGTCGGTCGACGACCAGGTCAACCAGGTCGACCTGGTGAAGCGGTCCGAGTCCGGCATGGTGAGCGACCCCATCACCGTGCACCCGGACGCCACCCTCGCCGAGGCCGACGCGCTCTGCGGCAAGTTCCGCATCAGCGGCGTCCCGGTCACCGACGGCTCCGGCAAGCTGCTGGGCATCGTCACCAACCGTGACATGGCCTTCGAGAGCGACCGCTCCCGCCAGGTCCGCGAGGTCATGACCCCGATGCCGCTGGTCACCGGCAAGGTCGGGATCTCCGGCATCGAGGCGATGGAGCTGCTGCGCAAGCACAAGATCGAGAAGCTTCCGCTGGTCGACGACGAGGGCCGGCTCAAGGGCCTCATCACCGTCAAGGACTTCGTCAAGGCGGAGAAGTACCCGGGCGCCGCCAAGGACGCCGAGGGCCGGCTGCTGGTCGGCGCGGCGGTCGGCGTCGGCGACGAGGCCTTCCTGCGTGCCCAGCGGCTGGTCGAGGCCGGCGCGGACTTCCTCGTGATCGACAGCGCCCACGGCCACAGCCGCGGCATCCTCGACATGGTCGCCAAGGTCAAGGCCAACATCAGGATCGACGTGGTGGCCGGCAACGTCGCCACCCGGGACGGCGCCCAGGCGCTGATCGACGCCGGTGCCGACGGCATCAAGGTCGGTGTCGGCCCCGGCTCCATCTGCACCACTCGGGTGGTCGCGGGCGTCGGCGCCCCGCAGGTCACCGCGATCTACGAGGCCTCGCTGGCCGCCGGCCCGGCCGGTGTCCCGCTGATCGGCGACGGCGGTCTGCAGTACTCCGGCGACATCGCCAAGGCGATCGCCGCCGGCGCGGACACGGTGATGCTGGGCAGCCTGCTCGCGGGCTGCGAGGAGTCGCCGGGCGAGCTGATGTTCATCAACGGCAAGCAGTTCAAGTCCTACCGCGGCATGGGCTCGCTCGGCGCGATGCAGTCGCGCGGCCAGGCCAAGTCGTACTCCAAGGACCGCTACTTCCAGGACAACGTGCTCTCCGAGGACAAGCTCGTCCCCGAGGGCATCGAGGGCCAGGTGCCCTACCGCGGCCCGCTCGCCGCGGTGGCGCACCAGCTCATCGGCGGCCTGCGCTCCTCCATGGGCTACGTCGGCTCGGCGACCATCCCCGAGCTGAAGGAGAAGGGCCGCTTCGTACGGATCACCGCGGCCGGCCTCAAGGAGAGCCACCCGCACGACATCCAGATGACCACCGAGGCGCCGAACTACCACGGGCGCTGATCCGCACGTACCGATGCGCGGAGCGCGCACGGAGCGCGGAGCGCGTACGGCGCAGCGCACACGGCACAGCCCGCGGCCCCCACGGTCGCGGGCTTTCGCCTGCCCTCCCTGGGATACTCGGACGGGCAGGCCACGAGGAAAGGCATAGCGACAGTGACTGAGATCGAGATCGGGCGGGGCAAGCGCGGCCGCAGGGCGTACGCATTCGACGACATCGCCGTCGTCCCGAGCCGCCGTACGCGGGACCCGAAGGAGGTCTCGATCGCGTGGCAGATCGACGCCTACCGCTTCGAGCTGCCGTTCCTGGCGGCGCCGATGGACTCCGTGGTCTCCCCGGAGACCGCCATCCGCATCGGCAACCTCGGCGGCCTCGGGGTGCTCAACCTCGAGGGCCTGTGGACCCGGTACGAGGACCCGGAGCCGCTGCTCGCGGAGATCGCCGAGCTGGACGACGCCTCCGTGACCCGGCGCATGCAGGAGCTGTACGCGGCGCCGATCAAGGAGGAGCTGATCGGGCAGCGCATCAAGGAGGTCCGCGACGCGGGCGTGGTCACCGCCGCCGCGCTCTCCCCGCAGCGCACCGCGCAGTTCTCCAAGGCCGTCGTCGACGCCGGCGTCGACATCTTCGTGATCCGCGGCACGACGGTCTCCGCCGAGCACGTCTCCGGCTCGCACGAGCCGCTCAACCTCAAGCAGTTCATCTACGAGCTCGACGTCCCGGTGATCGTCGGCGGCTGCGCCACGTACACCGCCGCGCTCCACCTGATGCGCACCGGCGCCGCGGGCGTCCTGGTCGGCTTCGGCGGCGGCGCCGCCCACACCACGCGCAGCGTGCTCGGCATCCAGGTGCCCATGGCCACCGCCGTCGCGGACGTCGCGGCGGCCCGCCGTGACTACATGGACGAGTCCGGCGGCCGCTACGTCCACGTCATCGCCGACGGCGGCTTCGGCTCCAGCGGCGACCTGCCGAAGGCGATCGCCTGCGGCGCCGACTCGGTGATGATGGGCTCGCCGCTCGCGCGCGCCACGGACGCCCCCGGCCGCGGTTTCCACTGGGGCATGGAGGCCACGCACGAGGAACTGCCCCGCGGCAAGCGGATGAACCTCGGCACCGCCGGCACGACCGAGCAGATCCTGCTCGGCCCCTCGCACGCCCCTGACGGCTCGATGAACTTCTTCGGCGCCCTGCGCCGGGCGATGGCCACCACGGGCTACTCGGAGCTCAAGGAGTTCCAGCGGGTCGAGGTGACGGTCTCGCCGACGCACCACCGCTGAGGCCGGCCGCAGAGCCGACGGCCCGGTCCGCGTTCACTGTGGACGCGGACCGGGCCGTTCGCTTTGCGCCGGGGTCACAGCTCCGTGGCGACGAAGTTCCGCAGCCACCTGCGGAAATCGGGCCCGAGGTCCTCGCGCTCGCAGGCCAGGCGCACTGTGGCACGCAGGTAGTCCGAGCGGTCGCCGGTGTCGTAGCGGCGACCCGTGAAGACCACGCCGTGCACCGGACCGCCGGCCCCGCCGACCGCGAGCGCTTGGAGGGCGTCGGTGAGCTGGATCTCCCCTCCCCGCCCTGGAGGCGTGGCGCGCAGAACTTCGAAGACCGCGGGGTCGAGGACATAGCGCCCGATAAGGGCGTAGCGGCTGGGCGCGGTGCCCGGCGCGGGCTTCTCGACCAGGCTGTTGACGCGCAGGACATCGTCCTCGTCCGCGAGCGGGGTGGTCACCGCGCAGCCGTACAGGTGCATGCGGTCCTCGGGGACCTCGGTGAGCGCGATCACGCTGCCGCCGTAGCGCTGACGGACTGCCACCATGCGGGAGAGCAGTGGGTCTCGCGGGTCGATGAGGTCGTCGCCCAGCAGGACGGCGAAGGGGTTGTCGGCAACGTGAGCCTGCGCGCACAGCACCGCGTGTCCCAGCCCCAGCGGGTCGCCCTGCCGGGCGTAGTGCACGGTGGCCAGGCTGCTGGACTCATGAACCAGTGAGAGCCGTTGGTGGTCGCCCTTGGCGGCGAGCAGCGCCTCCAACTCATGGGCCCGGTCGAAGTGGTCCTCCAGTGCTCGCTTGTTGCGGCCTGTGATGAGCAGCACATCGCTGAGTCCGGCGGAGGCGGCTTCCTCGACGACGTACTGGATCGCGGGCTTGTCGACCAGCGGCAGCATTTCTTTGGGCGTTGCCTTCGTCGCGGGAAGGAAACGAGTCCCGAGGCCCGCGGCCGGAATTACGGCCTTGACCACGGGTTCGACGGTGTTGGATACGTGCGCAGACATGCCTGACAGCGTGGCCTCGAAGGCCCGCGCCCCCCATTCTCTCCCCATTGTTCGACGCTCAGGATAAGCACGCGTCCCGGCCGCGATCTACCCGCAACCCGTCGCCTCAGCCAGAGATACCTGCAACCTGCACATATCGGACAGGTACCCAACTTGATCTTGTTGGGTTCAAGGGATTTGCATATATGCTTCCGTTGCTCGGCTGCGTGTTCGACCTGTGGGGGCCGAGTAAAGGGTGGGGGTAGGGCCGTGAGGCCCGGGGAGTGGTAATGAGTTCTCTTCAGCCTGCGTACGTGGGCCCGGGGCAGCGACCTGCCGTCGGGCACCGTCGCGCCGCGCGCAAGTATGCACCGCAACTGGGGTTGCTGCCGAAGCCACCCACGGACCGCGAGAAATATTCGTATGCCAAGCGACATCTGTGGGTTCTGACACTCTTCTCGCTGGTCAGCTTCTGCTGTCTGGTGGTGAGCCAGTTCAAGCTGGCGCAGTCCACGCCGTGGATGTGGATCTACATGCCACTGTTGGTCTTCACGGTGGTGTACTACCTGATCTCCCTGCGTGTGAACGCGCTGACCAGGGACTTCGACATGAAGGCGCACAAGCGCCTGGTCCGTGAGTGGCGCCCGGAGGTCTACCCCTCCGTCGATGTCTTCCTTCCGGTGTGCGGTGAACCCATCGAGGTGCTGCACAACACCTGGACGCATGTACGTGCCCTCGCCGACCGGTATCCGGGCGTGTGCGTTCCGTTTGTTCTCGATGACGGCGCGAGTCCCGAACTCGCCGCGATGGCAAGGGACTTCGGGTTCCGTTACGGCACCCGCCCGAACCGTGGATGGTTCAAGAAGGCGGGCAACCTCCACTTCGGATTCGCGCAGTCGGGCGGGGAGTTCATCCTCATCCTGGACGCGGACTTCACTCCCCGTGCCGATCTTCTGGAAGAACTCCTTCCGTATATGGCGGCCGACGAGCGAATCGGAATCGTTCAGTCCCCCCAGTTTTTCCGCGTTCTCGATTCGCAGAACTGGATCGAGCGCGGTGCCGGCGCGGTGCAGGAGTTGTTCTACCGCTCCGTCCAGGTCGCCCGGCAGGGCAGTGACGGTGCCATCTGTGTGGGCAGTTGCGCCGTCTACCGGCGTACAGCGCTGGACAGTAACGGTGGGACCACCCTGATCGAGCACTCCGAGGACGTCCACACCGGCTTCGACCTGCGCAATCTCGGCTGGGACGTGCGCTATGTGCCCGTCCCGGTCTCGACCGGGGTGTGTCCCGACAACGCGGGTGCCTTCTTCAATCAGCAGTACCGCTGGTGCTCCGGATCGATGAGCCTGCTGGGCAGTCGCAAGTTCTGGGACTCGAAGATCAAGTTCTCCAGTCGCATGTGCTACATGTCCGGCTTCTTCTACTACATCCACACGGCGCTCTTCACCTTCGCCGCACCGGTCATTCCGATCGTGCTGTTGCTGGCCATGCCGGACAAGCTGCGTGTGGAGAACCTGCTGCTGGTCGTGCCGAGCATCGTCTACACGACGGTCATCTTCCCGCTCTGGCACCGCGCGCCGTACCGGCTGGAAGCCTGGGCAGCCCGCATGATGTACGGCTGGGCGCACGTCTTCGCCATCTGGGACATCCTGCGCAAGAACCGTATGGGCTGGCAGCCCACCGGCTCCTCGGGGGCCAAGAAGAACAAGACCCGCCGCTTCTGGATCGGCATGTGGGCCTGGAGCGGTGGAACCGCCCTGGTCTGGGTGGGCGTCGCGGCGTGGCGAATGCTGTCCATGGACCCCCTGAACTTCGCGCTGGTGTTGTCCTCCGGGCTCTTCTACGCCGTCGTTGTGGGTCGGGTCCTGGTGCAGCCGCGGGCGGAGAGCGCGGCATGAGGTACGCCAAGCACATCGTCAAGGCGGCAGCCGGTCTGGTCGCGGCCGGTCTGCTGGCCGCCACGGCTGCCTGCGGCCCGGGCGACTCCGGGTCTGCGTCGGCGGACCAGGGGAAGGGCGGCGGTTCCAGTAGTGAGAGCGCCCAGCCTGCCATCCCCTTCGACGTGAGCCCACTGCTCCACCCCGACAAGAAGTACTTCGGTGTCGCCGAGGACAAGGCCCCACACACGATGGCCCCGGTCGACCAGTACGCCGGGATGGTCGGCAAGCAGCCCAACCTGGTCGCCTACTACGCGGAGTGGGGCGCGGGCTTCGACGCTTCCGGCGTGCGTAGGGCGTGGAAGTCGGGTGCCTTGACGCTCATGTCCTGGGAACCCTTCCATGTCTCCCTCGCCGACATTGCCGCCGGCAAGCAGGACGCCTATCTGAGGACATACGCGACGGCGGTGCGTCAGCTCAACCTGCCCGTCGTCATCGACTTCGCCGACGAGTTCAACGGCAACTGGGAGAACTGGGGTACCAAGCACGTCACCCCGAAGGAGTTCGTCGGTGCCTGGCGGCACATGCACGACGTCTTCGGCGATGTCGGGGCCGCCAACGTGATCTGGGCGTGGTCGCCCAACATCGTCAACCCGGTGCCGCAGGTCAAGCTGGAGCCGTACTACCCGGGCGACGCCTACGTCGACTGGGTCGGAATGATCGGCTACTTCACCATCGGTTCCGACAACGCCTTCGACAGCGTCTTCGGCCCGACCATGCGCCAGGTGCGCACCTTCAGCAAGAAGCCCTTCATCATCCTCGAAACCGCGGCCGAGCCCGGCGAGCGCCGGCGGGCGGACGTCCGCAATCTCTTCCAGGGCGTGACGTCCGACGATGACCTGCTCGGTTTTGTGTGGTTCGACTACCACAAGCGCGCCGACTGGCGGCTGAAGGTGAGCCCTCTGGCCCTGGCCGAGTTCAAGCGCCTCGCGTCCGACGATCTCTTCGGCTTCGACGTCCGGAAACCGTGATGGAACCTGACACCTACGACTCGCCCCGCGTCCCGCGCCAGGGGTGGTTCGAGCAGCCTCCCAATGACGCGACCTACGTCTCGGAGGAGGAGCCCTACGCGGCCCTCCCGGCAGGCACGGCCGACAACGCCCACGGAGTGGGCGGCGCCCAGGAAACGTACGTCGGATACGCGCCCCACCCGGCCGTGACGCCCGGCGGGCACGGCCTCGTCCACGCCTACCCGGATGTGGACACGGGACCCGGCTACGAGGTGCCCGAGTCGCCGGAGGCTGGCTGGGACATGGCGCCCAGCGCGCGCCGGAGTTGGGTCAGCCGGGCCATCCTCCTGGCGATCCTGGTCATCCAAGCCCTCCTGTCGCTGCGTCTGGGTAACACCGCCTTCCAGGACGAGGCGCTCTACCTGTACGCCGGCCACATGGAGATCGGTCACCTCCTGCACGGCACTCCCACGCCGGTCAACTACAACACATATTTTTCGGGCTCGCCGATGCTCTACCCGGTGCTGGCGGCCGCCGTTGACGGCAGCTTCGGCCTGACTGGTGCCCGGCTGCTCAGTCTGGCGTTCATGCTGGGTACCACGAGCCTGCTGTACGCCTTCACCCGGCGGATGTTCAACGAGCGAGTGGCGCTGGTGGCGGCCGGCCTGTTCGCGGTCACGCAGTCGGCGATCGTCCTCGGGAACTTCGCCACGTACGACGCCGCTGCGCTGTTCCTCCTGGCCCTGACGACCTGGATCGTCATACGCACCGACCGCGCCCCGATCGCGGCCGTGATGCTCGCGGCTCCGATCGGCGTGCTGGCCGTCGCGGTGAAGTACGCCTCGGCCCTGTATCTGCCCACGATCGTCGTCCTCGCGGTGCTGACCTCCTGGCCGCACCGGAAGTGGCGTTCGATGCTGCGGGGTGTGCTGCTCGGCCTCGTGATGATTGTGCTGATCGTGCTCGGCGCGAAGTACACGGACGTCTTGTCAGGTGTCCAGCAGACGACCACCAATCGTGAGCACGGTACCGACAGCACATGGTCGCTCATCGAGAAGTCCTGGGACTGGGGCGGGCTGATGTTCCTCACCGCCTGCGGTGGTCTGGTCTCGTACATCCGGCGGAGTCGCATGAACGAGTCCCCCGTGTCCTTGCGGATGAGCAGCCCCGGCTGGCGCTGGCGAACTCTGCTGGCCCTGACCTTGTGCGGAACGGCCCTGCTGGCGCCGGCGTACCAGATCCACCTGCACACCTCGGTGTCGCTGTTCAAGCACATCGGCTTCGGTCTGCTGTTCGCGGCGCCGATGGCAGGCATAGGTGTGAGCCGGATGGTGGGAGCCCACTTCCGCTATCCGCAGTTCGGCATCCTGGTCTGGGTCGTGATGCTGTGCCTGGGGCTGAGCCAGTCGACCTGGCGCTTCGGGGTCTGGGCGGACTCGAGCCAGCTCGTGGCGACGATCAAGCCCCATGTGAACAGCAAGGGCCGCTACCTCGCAGAGACTTACGAAGTCCCCGTCTACTACCTCAGGGACCGCACCAATCAGCGTCAGTGGACGTCGACCTTCTTCATCTCCTACCAGGACACGAAGGGCGCGACTCACACCGGTCGGGACGGCTACCGCCAGGCCATCAAGGACGGCTACTTCGACTTGGTGGTCTTGGACATGGTGACCACCCCGGCGATGGACGAGTACATCGCTGGTCAGATGAAGCACAGTTCGCACTACCGGCTGCTGGGCAACGTGCCCTTCAAAAACTCCTCAGGTCACGGTGAGTACCGGATCTGGATCAAACAGTAGCCGCGCAGGCCATTTTCGTTAGGAGAGGCCGTGTCTATGCGGCTCACTGTCTTCGGCACCGGTTATCTCGGTGCCACCCATGCCGCCTGTATGGCGGAACTGGGGCACGAGGTGCTCGGGGTGGACGTCGATGCGGAAAAGATCGCCGCGTTGCGTGCCGGGCGGGTGCCCTTCTACGAGCCCGGCCTGGAGGAACTGCTCGCCAGGCACACCGCCTCCGGGCGGCTGCGCTTCACCACCTCGTACGAGGAGGCGGCTGCTTTCGGGCAGGTGCACTTCGTGTGCGTCGGTACTCCGCAGCGCAAGGACTCCGGGGCGGCCGACCTGCGGTATGTCGACGCGGTGGTGGACGGCTTGTGCGCCCACCTCGGTGACGCCCCGGCGCTGGTCGTCGGCAAGTCCACCGTCCCGGTCGGAACCGCCGAGCGCCTTGCTGCGCGGCTGCAGGGCAAGGCCGAACTCGCCTGGAACCCGGAATTCCTGCGTGAGGGCTTCGCCGTGCAGGACACGCTCAGGCCGGACCGGCTGGTCCTCGGTATACGTTCCGACGCGGCCGAGGCGCTGCTGCGGGAGGTCTACGCGTCGGTGATCGACGCCGGCACACCCGTGGTGACCGCGGACTTCCCAACGGCTGAGCTGGTGAAGACGGCGGCCAACGCCTTCCTCGCCACCAAGATCTCCTTCATCAACGCGATAGCCGAGGTGTGCGAGGCCTCCGGGGCGGACGTCTCGGTGCTGGCCCGTGCGATCGGCCACGACGAGCGGATCGGCGCCCGCTTCCTGCGGGCAGGTATCGGGTTCGGCGGAGGCTGCCTGCCCAAGGACATCCGTGCCTTCGCCGCGCGTGCCGAGGAACTGGGCACTGGCCACTCGCTGGCCTTCCTCCGCGAGGTCGACGCCATCAACATGCGCCGCCGTGAGCGGACGGTGGAGCTGGCGCGCGAACTGTGCGACGGCAGCCTGCAGGGCAAGCGGGTCGCCGTGCTGGGCGCGGCCTTCAAGCCCGACTCGGACGACATCCGGGATTCGCCCGCCCTGGACATCGCGGCCCGTGTGCATCTGGAGGGCGCCGAGGTCGCCGTCTTCGACCCGCAGGCCATGGACAACGCCCGCAAGGCGTACCCGACGCTTGGGTACGCGCTCTCGGTCCCGGATGCGGTCCGCGGTGCTGACGCGGTGCTGCACCTCACCGAGTGGCCGCAGTTCGGAGCGTTGGATCCGGCCGAGCTGACCCCCCTCACCGCCCACCCCCGGGTCATCGACGGCCGGGGCTCCCTGGACGGCGCTCGCTGGGCCGCTGCCGGCTGGGACTTCCACGCATTGGGCCGTCCGGCCCACCCGAGACAGGAGCGACCGTGAACGCACCGGACACCGCACACTTCCCGCCGTCGTGGGGGAACGTCCCGCTGACGGTCGTGATGCCCACGTACAACGAGGCCGCGAATCTGCCGCGGATGGCCGACATCGTCATGCGACTGCCGCTTCCCGGTCTGCATCTGAAGATCGTCGACGACTCGAGTCCGGACGGCACGGGCGCACTCGCCGAACAACTCGCTGAGAAGTACAACGAGTTCGGCTACCACCCGCGGATGAGTGTACTGCACCGGACCACCAAGGACGGTCTGGGCAAGGCCTACACCGCGGGCATGCTGGCCGCGCTCGACGAGGGCGCGGAGTTCGTGGTGCAGATGGACGCCGACGGCAGCCACCCGGCCGATGTCATCCCGCAGATGCTCGGCACCGCGCTGGCCACCGGGGCGGGGTTCGTCGTCGGCAGCCGATACGTGGACGGCGGCTCCCTGGACGAGGAGTGGGGCAAGCACCGGCAGTTGCTGTCGCGCTTCGCCAACCGGTACGCGCGGACCATCCTGGACACCAAGATCCGTGACATCACCGCCGGCTTCAACCTCTGGCGGGCGCAGACACTGCGCGACGTGGATCTCCGGACGCTGGACAGCGCGGGCTACAGCTTCCAGGTGGAGCTGAAGTTCCTGGCGGCGCGTGCCGGTCACAACGGCGTGGAGATCCCGATCCGTTTCGAGGAGCGCACCGAGGGCGTCTCCAAGATGAACCTCGCGACCCAGGTCGAATCGGCGCTGGTGCCGCTGCGTCTGCGGCTGCGCAACCGCCGGGGCTGAGCCGCGCCCCACGGGGGCGACGAGTACGAGGAGCACGATCATGAGACCGCGGAGGAAACGGACATGACTTCACGATGAGCGGACGGCATGCGCTTCCTTCGCGGCTGGGCGCGCTGTACCGCGAGATAGCGAAGTTCGGCTTGGTGGGGCTCTCGGGGTTCGTGGTCAACCTCGCGATCTTCAACCTCATCAAGGACATCGCCCAGTGGCAGACCGTACGAGCGAGTGTCCTCGCGACGGTCTGCGCCATCATGACCAACTACCTGGGCCTGCGGTTCTTCACCTACCGGGACCGCGGCCAGGAGGGCCGCAGCAGCCAGCGGCGGGAACTCGGTCTCTTCCTCTTCTTCAGCGCGGTCGGCCTGGTGATCGAGAACTCCGTGCTCTACGCGACCACATACGGCTTCGGCTGGGACGGCACCCTCGCCAACAACGTCTGGAAATTCGTCGGCATCGGCATCGCGACCCTCTTCCGGTTCTGGTCGTACCGGACGTGGGTCTTCCGAACCTCCGACGACGGCGAGCCGGCCCCGGCCCCCCGTGGTGAGGCGCCTGTCTACCACGTTCCGCCGGCCGTGCCCTCCGACCCCTTCCTGACCGTTTCCTGGGGAGAAGACATGACGGACCCGGCGTCCGGTGCATCGACGGTCACACCTGCGGGGGTGCGGACGCCATGAGCGAAGCCATTCTCCTCGTCGGTGGCAAAGGCACCCGGCTGCACCCGCTGTGCACCTACACCCCCAAGCCCCTGCTGCTCGTCGCCGGTGTGCCGTTGCTGACCCATCAGCTGGCCCGCGCCGCGGCGGCGGGGGTGACCCGGGTCGTCTTCGCCACGTCCTACCTGGCCGAACTCTTCGAGCGGGAGTACGGCGACGGGGCCGCGCTGGGCCTGGAGCTGGTCTACGTCACCGAGACCGAGCCCCTGGGCACCGGCGGTGCGATCCGCAATGCCGCGCGCCATCTGACCTGCGGGCCCGACGAGCCGGTGCTGGTCTTCAACGGTGACATCCTCAGCGGCCTGGACATCGCGGCCCTCAGGGACGGCCACCGCGCGTCCGGCGCAGACGTGACCCTGCACCTGACCCGGGTCGCGGATCCGCGGGCGTACGGGCTGGTCACCACCGACGCACACGGCCGCGTCGAGGCGTTCCTGGAGAAGCCGGAACGGCCGGAGCAGATCGTCACCGATCAGATCAACGCGGGCTGCTACGTCTTCACGCGCTCGGTCATCGACGGCGTTCCCGAGGGCCGGGTCGTGTCCGTCGAACGCGAGACGTTCCCCGGTCTGCTGGAAACCGGCGCCCACTTGCGCGGAGTCGTCGACTGCACGTACTGGCTGGACCTCGGCACGCCGTCGGCCTTCGTCACCGGGTCGGCTGATCTGGTGCGCGGACACGTGGACTCACCCGCGCTGCCCGGCCCGACCGGAGATGCCCTCGTGCTGCCGGGGGCGCGGGTCGACCCGCTGGCGGTGCTCTCGGCGGGGACGACGGTGTGCGAGGGCGCCGAGGTCGAAGCCGGGGCGATCGTGGAGGGCAGCGTGGTCCTGCCCGGGGCGCGTATCCGCGGCGGGGCGCTGGTTCAGCGGTCGGTGGTGGGACGCGAGGCGGTCGTCGGCACGGCCGCCAGCATCATCGACGCCGTGGTCGGTGACCACGCCCACGTGGGACCGCACAACGAACTCCCGGCGGGGGTGCGTCTCGACTGCGGCGTCCGTCTTCCCGAGCGGGCGGTCCGTCTCTCGGCGCCCACGTACGCTCAGTGACACGGATGGCCGTCAGAGCCGGGCGGCCGCGCCGACCGGGGTGGCGCCGCGGGTGTCCAGCATGAGCTGGGCCTTCGCGGCGAGGCCCTGCATGTCGTATGTGCGGTGGTGCTGGAGGAGCACCGTCAGGTCGGCGTGGGCCGCGGCCTCCCACAGCGAGTCGGCGCGGGGGACCGGGCGGTCCAGGACGCGCCATTCCGGGGCGTAGGGGTCGTGGTAGCTGAGCTGGGCGCCGAGTTCGATCAGGCGGGCGCCGATCTCCCGGGCCGGGGCGCCCTCCTGGTCCGGCAGGTCGGGCTTGTACGTCACACCGAGGAGCAGGACGCGGGCGCCGCGCAGCGACTTGCCGTGCTCGTTGAGCAGGGCGGCGGCACGCTGCACCACGTAGCGCGGCATGCGGGCGTTGACCTCCTGCGCGTACTCGACCAGCCGCAGCGGATGGCCGCGCATGCGGCCCTGGTACGGCGGGTGGTTGGGGTCGAGCGGCATCGTGTGGCCGCCGACCCCGGGACCCGGGCGGAAGGCCTGGAAACCGTAGGGGCGGGTCTCGGCGCAGCGGATGACGTCCCAGACGTCGACGCCGATGTCATGGCAGAAGACGGCCATCTCGTTGGCGAGCGCGATGTTGACGTGCCGGTAGTTGGTCTCCAGCAGTTGCACGGTCTCCGCCTCGCGCAGCCCCCTGGCCCGCACGATCCGCTCGGTGAAGCGGGTGTAGAACGCTGCGGCGGCCTCCGTGCACGCGGGCGTGAGGCCGCCGATCACCTTGGGGCCGGCGAAGCCGCGGACCGGGGAGTACGCGAGGTGGAAGCCATGGCCCGCGCGCAGGCCCGAGCCCTTCTCCAGCAGCGGCCGCAGGAACTCCTCCGTCGTGCCCGGGTACACCGGCGACTGCAGCACCACCGTGGTGTGCGGGCGCAACTGCGCGGCCAGCGTGCGGCCTGCCTCCTCCAGGGCGGACAGGTCCAGCTCCCGGTCCTCGCCGACCGTGACCGGCGCGCAGATCACGGCGGTCCGTACCCGGCCCAGCGCGGCGGGGTCGGCGGTCGCCCGGAAGCCGGCGGCCAGCATCCTGCGCACATCGGCCGCGGCGAGGTCCCCGGACGGACCCCGCAGGCCGGCGTTCACCGCGTCCACGGCCCGCTCGTCCGGGTCGTACCCGATCACCCCGATCCCGGCGGCGCAGGCCGCCTGCGCGAAGGGCAGGCCGGCATGGCCGAGTCCGATGACTGCGAGGTCTGCGGGCATGGGGTCCTCTTCCTGCGGTGCCCTGCGGCGTCCTGCCGCGGGGGTGCTGCGTGCGGTACCCAAACAGCTCGAAATCAGGCTAACCAGACAGATAGCTGATATGACCGCACGCCACGCGGCGCCGCCCTTGCGGTCCGGCCAGGTTTTTCCCCGTCCCCCGGCCGGGCCAGCGGCCCGCGGGGGATGTCGGCTGGGCGGCTGATGTGCCGCTGCACCAACCGTGGGCGCGCGCCATGGCTGCCTTCCACCCCCCACTGGGGATCAGGCGCTTGCTACTACGGAGGGGGCGGGGGCGTAGGGGTGGGTGTTCTGGACTGTGGAGCATATTTGTGTGCGGCACCCGGGACGCGAGTGAGAAAGCGCTGGAAACGCACGTAAATGTGCTGTCCAGAATGGCCAGCCCCGGAGGCCCTGCACCCGGCACCCCACGAAACGGGCGCCGGGGTGCCAGACCGCGCCGGGCACACGGGCGGGAGGGCGGGAAGGAACCCCCGCACAGGTAGCCGCACCGCGCAGCGCGGGTAACGATCGTGAGGACGGGGAATGCGCTGAGGCGCGACCTGGCGTCATCACGGGAGGCTCGGATGCTGACGGCGACATTGGGACCGGCGGAGCGCGCCTCCGCGCTCGCCCGAATGGCGGAACAGGAACTGGACGTGCTCGTGGTCGGCGGCGGCGTCGTCGGCTCGGGGACGGCGCTGGACGCGGTGACCCGCGGCCTCGCGACCGGGCTGGTGGAGGCGCGGGACTGGGCGTCGGGGACGTCGAGCCGGTCGAGCAAGCTGATCCACGGCGGCCTGCGCTATCTGGAGATGCTGGACTTCGCCCTCGTCCGGGAGGCCCTGAAGGAGCGCGGGCTGCTCATCCAGCGGCTGGCCCCGCACCTGGTCAAGCCGGTGCCCTTCCTCTATCCCCTCCAGCACCGCGGCTGGGAGCGCTTCTACGCGGGGGCGGGCGTGACGCTGTACGACACGATGGCGCTGTCGTCGGGCCACAGCCGCGGCCTGCCGCACCACCGGCATCTGTCCCGCAAGGGGGCGCTGCGCGTGGCGCCGTGCCTGCGCAAGGACTCCCTGGTCGGGGCGCTGCAGTACTACGACGCGCAGATGGACGACGCCCGCTACACGATGACGCTGGTCAAAACGGCCGTCGGCTACGGCGCGCTCGCCGCGAACCGGGCCCGGGTGATCGGCTTCCTGCGCGAGGGCGAACGCGTCGTCGGCGCCCGGGTCGAGGACGTCGAGGGCGGCGGCGTCTACGAGGTGCGGGCCCGGCAGATCGTGAACGCAACCGGGGTGTGGACGGACGACACGCAGGCGCTGATAGGCGAGCGCGGGCAGTTCCATGTCCGCGCGTCCAAGGGGATCCACCTGGTCGTGCCGAAGGACCGCATCCACTCCTCGACCGGGCTGATCCTGCGCACCGAGAAGAGCGTGCTCTTCGTGATCCCGTGGGGCCGGCACTGGATCGTCGGCACCACCGACACCGACTGGTCCCTGGACAAGGCGCACCCGGCCGCGTCCAGCGCCGACATCGACTATCTGCTGGAGCATGTGAACTCGGTGCTCGCGGTGCCGCTCACCCGCGACGACGTCGAGGGCGTGTACGCCGGGCTGCGGCCGCTGCTGGCCGGTGAGTCGGAGGCGACCAGCAAGCTGTCGCGTGAGCACACCGTGGCGCATCCCGTGCCGGGGCTCGTGGTCGTCGCGGGCGGCAAGTACACCACGTACCGGGTGATGGCCAAGGACGCCGTGGATGCCGCGGTGCACGGGCTGGACCGCCGGGTCGCGCAGTGCTGCACGGAGGAGGTCCCGCTGGCCGGTGCCGAGGGCTACCACGCCCTGTGGAACGCCAGGGCGCGGATGGCGGAGAGCACCGGCGTGCACGTGGCGCGCATCGAGCACCTGCTCAACCGTTACGGCAGCCTCACCGAGGAAGTGCTGCAGCTGATCAAGGACGACCCGTCCCTCGGCAGTCCCCTGGCCAACGCCGACGACTATCTGCGCGCCGAGGTCGTCTACGCCGCCTCCCACGAGGGCGCGCGCCATCTGGACGACGTGCTCACCCGCCGCACCCGCATCTCCATCGAGACCTTCGACCGCGGCACGCTCAGCGCCCGCGAGACGGCGGAGCTCATGGCGCCCGTGCTGGGCTGGGACAAGGAGCAGGTCGAGAAGGAGGTCGAGCACTACCAGAAGCGGGTGGAGGCGGAGCGGGAGTCGCAGCGGCAGCCCGACGACCAGACGGCCGACGCCGCCCGTCTGGGCGCCCCGGACATCGTCCCGCTGTAGCCCGCCGTAGCCCGCGGGAACGCGGCCCCGCGGGCGTCCGCAGTGGCCTGGACCACTGCGCCTGCGGGCTCCGCGGCCGGGCCGGATATCGTTCCTTCTGGTAAGTCGCAGGAAGGGGCGCGCGATGTCCGACCTCGGACGCCTGGTAGCCGGGCGGTACCGACTCGTCGAGCGGATAGGCCGCGGCGGCATGGGCACCGTCTGGCGGGCCGAGGACGAACTGCTCGGACGCCCGGTGGCCGTCAAGAAGCTGCATCCGCCGCAGCCCCATCTGCAGGACGACGAACTGGAGACGCTCTTCGAGCGCACCCGGCGCGAGGCGCGCAGCGCCGCGCGGATCAGCCACCCCAATGTCGTCGTGGTCCACGACGTGGTGGAGGACGAGGGACTGCCGTCGATCGTGATGGAGTACGTCCCCGCCACCACCCTCGGCGATCTGCTCAAGGAGCGCGGGCCGGTCCCGCCCGAGGAGGCCGCCCGCATCGGCCGCGGCATGATCGCCGCCCTGCGCGCCGCGCACGCCGCGGGCGTGCTGCACCGGGACGTCAAGCCCGGCAACGTGCTGCTCTCCGAAACCGGCCGGATCGTGCTGACGGACTTCGGCATCGCCCAGGCGTCCGGTACTTCGACGCTGACCCGCACCGGCGAGCTGATCGGGTCGATCGACTTCCTCGCGCCGGAACGCCTCACCGGCGGCGTGCCCGGTCCCGAGGCCGATCTGTGGGCGCTGGGGGCGACGCTGTTCCAGGCGGTGGAGGGACGTTCACCGTTCCGCCGGGACACCGCCATCGAGACCGCGTACGCCATCGCCACCGACGAGGTGCCCGTCTCGGGCCGCGCGGGCGCGCTCGCCCCGGTCATCGCCGGGCTGCTCGCCCGCGAGCCGGAGCGGCGGCTGTCGGCGGAGGAGGCGGAGCGGATGCTGCGCGTCCTGGCCGCCGAGCCCGTGACGGCCCGTGTGCAGCGGGAAGCGCTGGCCCACCCGCAGCCGCTGACCGGGCCGACCACGGTCTTCCGCCCGGTGGCCGGGGCCGAGACCGCCCCCGTCACCGCGGCCGCCGCGGCGCCGCCGTACCAGCCGCAGCCCCCGGCCCCGGCCCCGGTGCCGACCCCCGCGCCCGCGCCCGCCCGGCGGCGGCGCGCCCCGCTGTGGATCACCGCCGGTGTGCTGGTGGCCGCACTCGCCGGGGGCGGGGTGTACGCCGCCCAGAACTTCGGCGGTACGCACGGCAGCGCCGCGGGTTCGCCCGGAGCGTCGTCCCCGTCGTCCCCGCCGGCGACGCCGAGCACGCCGTCCACCTCCGCGCCTTCCTCGCCGTCCCCCTCCTACAGCCCGTCCCCGGTTCCGGACGGCTACCACCTCGTCGAGGAACCGGACCGCGGCTTCTCCCTGCCCATTCCCGACGGGTGGACGCGCCAGGTCAGCGACGACGGCCAGCAGATCATCTACGTCGACCCGACCGGCCTGGTCGGCCTGCGCATCGGCACGCTGGACTTCGCGGGGCCGAGCCCCCTTCAGCACTTCAAGGACGAAGAGGCGCAGACGATCCCCAAGCTGCCCGGCTACGAGCAGCTGCGCATGCAGAGCACCCAGTGGCGTGGACGGCCCGCCGCCGTATGGGAGTTCACCTGGGAGGGCAAGGCACGGAAGTTCCGCGCGATCGACCTCGGATTCGGCGAGCCGGGACAACGGGAGTTCGCCGTCTACCTCTCCGCTCCGGACGCCCAATGGGCCTCCTACCGGCCAGTGTTCGAGAACGTGGTGGCCGGTCTCGTACTCACCGACTAGCACAGGGTCAAGCCGGGGTGGGACCACGGGGCATTGTCAGGGATGATGGAGCTCTCCATCCCGCGGTCGCCGGAATCAGGCGATGAGGGAGCTTCATCTTCAGCGACTGCAGAGGGAATTCATGGGTCAGGCGCATGACACCGACACCGACCACCGTCTCCTCGCCGGCCGCTACCGGCTGGGTGCCGTGCTCGGCAAGGGCGGCATGGGCACGGTCTGGCGGGCTGTGGACGAGACCCTGGGCCGCACCGTCGCCGTCAAGGAGCTCCGCTTCCCGGGCAACGTCGACGAGGACGAGAAGCGCCGCCTGATCACCCGCACCCTGCGGGAGGCCAAGGCGACCGCCCGCATCCGCAACACCGGTGCGATCACCGTCTTCGACGTCGTCGAGGAGGACGAGCGCCCCTGGATCGTGATGGAGCTGGTCGAGGGCCGCTCGCTGTCCGACGCGATCCGCGAGGACGGCCCGCTGACGCCCAAGCGGGCCGCCGAGGTGGGCCTGACCGTGCTGGACGTGCTGCGGGCCGCGCACAAGGAGGGCATCCTCCACCGCGACGTCAAGCCGTCCAACGTGCTGCTCGCCCAGGACGGCCGGGTCGTGCTCAGCGACTTCGGCATCGCCCAGATCGACGGCGACCCGTCGGTCACCTCCACCGGCATGCTCGTCGGCGCCCCCTCCTACATCTCGCCCGAGCGGGCCCGCGGCCAGAAGCCCGGGCCCCCCGCCGACCTGTGGTCGCTGGGCGCGCTGCTGTACGCGTGCGTGGAGGGCAGGCCGCCGTACGACAGGGGCTCGGCCATCGCCACCCTCACCGCCGTGATGACCGAGCAGCTCAAGACCCCCGCCAATGCCGGCCCGCTGGCCGGCGCGATCGAGGGGCTGCTGGACAAGGACCCCGACAAGCGCCTCGACGACGCGGCCGTGCGGCCGATGCTGACCGGGATCGTCAACGCCCCGGTCGCCCCCGTCGCCCCGGCGCCCGATGTCACCCGCGCCATGGCGCTGCCCACCGACCCGCAGCCGACCCCCACCGACGCGCCGCCCGCGACCCGCGAGGCCGCCGCCGACCAGGCCGCGCTGCGCGCGGCGAAGACCAAGCCGGAGCCGGTGCCGGTGCCCCCGGCCCGGGCGGCGGTCACCGCGGCATCGTTCACCCTGCCGCCCTTCCTGCAGGACGAGCGGCGCCGCCGGATCCTGCTGATCGTGGCGGCCGCGATCGTGCTCGCCGTACTCGGCACGATCATCGGCGTCTACGCGGGCGGCGGCGACGACGGCACGGGCTCCGGGGCGTCCCCCGGTTCCTCGGCCTCGCCGAGCACCAAGTCCGGTGACAACGGCGGCGTCCAGGACGACAAGGGCAACAAGGGCGACGACGACACGTCCGGTGACGACAAGGGCAAGAACGCGGACGACGACAACTCCGGCAAGGGCTCCGGCGACAACTCCGGGTCCGGCAAGGGGTCCGGCAAGGGGTCCGGCAAGGGGTCCGGCAGCGGCTCCGACGACTCCGCCGGCGCGGTGCCGTCCGGCTGGCAGGCCTACACCTCTCCCGAGGGCAACTTCTCGATAGCGCTGCCCGCCGGCTGGGCGGGGAACAGCAAGGGCAACGGCTACGGCAGCGGCACGATATTCAACGCGAGCCACAGCCCGCGCGTCCAGGTCGACTGGACGGATCGTCCCGGCAAGGACGCTGCCGAGGCGTGGCGCAACCAGGAGCCGAACAGCCGGCGCTACTACCCCGGCTACCAGCGGATCTCCATCGATCCCATCGCGTGGCGCGGCTATCGCACCGTCGCCGACTGGACGTTCACCTTCACCTCCGGCGGCACCAAGATGCGGGCGGTCAACCGCGGTTTCGTCACCGACGACAAGCACGGTTACGCCATCCTCTTCACGGCCCCGGACGCCGAATGGAACAGCCCGGAGACCAAGGCGATGCTCGCCGCTCTGTACAACACCTTCAAACCGGCCAAGTGACACTGCTCCAGCACGTATCGTGAGTCATTGCGGACTGTCCGCATCCAGATCGGATCGGATCTGACGCTTTGGGGAGGCGTCGTGGACGACTACGCGGGACGGATACTGGCCGGCCGCTACCGCCTGCCGCGGCCGCCCGCCGACGAGTACGAACTGGTGGAGACCCGGGCGTACGACACCTACAGCGGCCAGGAGGTGCTGATACGCCAGGTGCTGCTGCCGGAGGTCGTCGGCGCCGAACCGGAGCCGTACCGCGGCGACGGCGGCGACACCGCGCGCCGGGCGCTGGAGGCCGCCCGCGCGGCGGCCGCGATACCCGATCACCCCCGGCTGGTGCAGGTCTTCGACATCTTCGTCGAGGACGGCAGCGTCTGGATAGTGAGCGAGCTGGTGTCCGCGCGCCCGCTCGCCGCGCTCCTGGCCGACAAGAAGCTGAGCCCGTTCCGCGCCGCCGAGGTCGGCAACGACGTGCTGACCGCGCTGCGCGTGCTGCACGCCCATGGCTGGACCCACCGCAATGTCACCGCCGGCACCGTGCTGGTCTGCGACGACGGCCGGGCGATGCTGTCGGGCCTGGCGGTCGGCGCCGCCCAGGAGGCGCTGTGCGGCTACAACACGCTGCCGGTGCCCGCGCTCGCCGGGGGCGGCGAGGAGGCGGGCGGCGGCAGCTGGGAGGGACCGCACTCCGTACTGGAGCTGGAGCGCGCCCGGCAGGCCCGGCTCACCGTGGTCGGCCCGGTCACCGAACGCTGGGCACCGGAGCAGGCCACCGAGGTCCACGAGAACTGGCAGCTGGCCCCGCCGGTCGGCCCCGCCGCCGACCTGTGGGCGCTGGGCTCGCTGCTCTTCCGCAGCGTGCAGGGTCACCCGCCGTTCCCGGAGGAGTCCACCACCGAGCTGGTGCAGCTCGTCGTCGCCGAGCCGCCCGCGTTCGCGGAGGAGTGCGGCCCGCTGCGGCCGGTCGTGGAGTCCCTGCTGCGGCAGGACCCCGAGGAACGCCCGGACGTGGAGGAACTGCGCGGCTGGCTGCGCTCCCTGGTGCGCTCCGCCCCTGAGCCTGATCTGGGGCTGCGCACCGTGCCGGTGCCCGCCGACGACCCGCACAAGCTGCCGATCGTGCGGCGCCGGGGCGAACTCGTCCGCCGCCGCAAGGCCGCCGCCGATCCGGTGCCGGTGCCCCTCGCCCACGGCCGCCACAAGCGGTCCAGGGAACGCAAGCGGACCCAACGGGGGCCGCGCACGCTCGGGTTGATGCTCGTCGCCCTGGTCCTGGCGCTGCTGGCCGCCGCCGTGGTCTACGCCGTGGTCTTCCTGCCGCGCGCCGGTGGCACGACCGACGAGGGCAGCGCGGGCGCCTCCCGTACGCTGCCCGCGCAGGTGCCCGGCGGCGACGACAAGCCACAGGGCTCGAAGGCCCCGCCCTCGAAGACCCCGTCCTCGCGCACCCCGGGGAGCGGCGCGCCGACGGGCAAGGCGCCGGCGAGCAGCGCGCCGCCCACCCGTGCCACGCCTCCCGACAACACGGTGACCACCGGGCTCGGCGGCGATTTCCAGCTGCGCACCGACGCCGAGGGCTTCCGGCTGGCCGTGCCCAACGGCTGGCAGCGCAGCGGCAAAAACGGCGACGGCCAGGTCCGCTACAGCGGCGGGGACTACCAGTTGCTCGTCGTCCCCGGCCGCGACTCGGCCACCGCCAAGGGCGGCGACCCCATGGCGTACCAGAACGACGAGCCGGAGCTGGCCGGCTTCCGCGCCTCCGGATGGTCCTCGGCCTCCGGGCTGCGCCGTCTCGACATGGGGGGAATCGCCGCGGCGGAGGGGGAGTTCAGCTGGAGTGACGCCTCCGGGCGGCAGCTCTTCGCGCGCAACCTGGTCATGATCCGGGACGGCAGGTACCACGTCGTGCTGGTCGTCGGCCCGGACAACCGCCGCTCGGACGTCAAGCGGTACTTCGAGAAGGCGGCGGAGACCTACGGCACCTGACCCGTCCGTGCCGGTCCCACGCGCGGAGCGGGGGCCGGAACCGAATGGGGCGGACGGGCGTCGGACAGGCCGTGGGGGCAGGGGAATGATCGGAAGCGCAAGTGGCAGCGGCAGCGTGCTGGCCGGGCGGTACCGGCTGGGCGACCTGATCGGCAGCGGCGGCATGGGCCGGGTGTGGGAGGCCCAGGACGTCGTGCTGCGCCGCACCGTCGCGGTCAAGGAGCTGACCCTCGGCGCCCATCTGGCCGAGGAGGACCGGGCGGTGCTCCAGACCCGCATGCAGCAGGAGGCCCGTGCGGCGGCCCGGATCAACCACCCGGGCGTGGTCACCGTCCACGACGTCGTCGAGCAGGACGGCCGCCCGTGGATCGTCATGGAGCTCGTCGACGGACGCTCCCTGGAGGAGGCGGTCCGCAAGGACGGCCCGCTGCCGCCGCGCGAGGCGGCCCGGGTCGGCGCCGCCGTCCTCGACGCGCTGCGCGCCGCGCACGCCGCGGGGGTCCTGCACCGTGACGTGAAACCGGCCAATGTGCTGCTCGCCCGCGACGGCCGGGTGCTGCTCTCGGACTTCGGCATCGCCGTCGTCGAGGGCGACGCGGCCATCACGCGCACCGGCGAACTCGTCGGTTCCGTCGACTACCTGGCCCCCGAACGGGCCCGCGGCGGCCGGCCGGGACCCGAGTCCGACCTGTGGTCGCTGGGCGCGACGCTCTACACCGCGGTCGAGGGCCGCTCCCCGTTCCGCCGCACCTCGCCGATCGGCACGCTCCAGGCGGTGGTGTACGAGGAACTGCCCGAGCCCCGCACCGCCGGACCGCTGCGACCGGTGATCACGGGCCTGCTCCAGAAGGAACCGGCCGCGCGGACGCCCGCCGGGCAACTCGCCACCACCCTGGCCGTCGTCGCCGCGGGCGAGCCGCACCACAGCCGTCCCCGCGGGCGGCGCACCGCCGTCACCGCGGTCGCCGTGTCGGTCGCGGTCGCGCTGCTCGCGGCCGCGGCGGTCGTCGCGGCCGTGCTGCGCGACCGGGGCGGCGACACGAACGCCGGGGTCCCCGCCGGCTACGAGCGCGTCACCGACCCGGCCGGGTTCAGCGTGGCCGTACCGCGCGGCTGGAAGCGGCAGTTGGACGGCGACCAGATCGACTACACGCCCGACAACGGCGCGCACCGCCTGCGCATCGGGATCGAGAGCCACCCGGCGGACCCCAACCCGTACATGCACCTGCTCGCGCTCGAACAGGACGTCCGCGCGCTGCCCCGCTACACCCGCGTGCGGCTGCACCAGAACGTCTACCGCGAGGGCGACGGCGCGCTGTGGGAGTTCACCTGGACCGCGGAGAAGGAGAACCCCGGGCCGCGCCGTGCCGTCGACCAGGCGTACCGCGCCACGGACGGCACCGAGTACGCGATCTACATGGGCGCCCCGGCCGCCGACTGGCCCGCCTCCCTCGCCCGATTCCAGGTCGCGCTGCAGACCTGGCGGGCCGAACCCGGGTCCTGACCATGGGGCATGATGTGGCCATGTCGAGCGACGGGGGGCCGCTGGTCGCGGGCCGCTACCGGATCACCGGGCGGCTGGGCCGAGGCGGCACGGGCACGGTGTGGCGGGCCGAGGACCGGCTGCTGGGCCGTCAGGTGGCGGTCAAGGAACTGCACGCCGAGGGCGACCGGGAGCGGGCGCTGCGCGAGGCGCGCACGGTCGCGCAGATACGGCATCCGCATGTGATCGTCCTCTACGACGTGGTCGAGGAGGACGGCCGCCCGTGGATCGTCATGGAACTCGTCGACGGTCGCTCGCTGGCCGACGTCCTCGCCCAGGACGGACCCGTCGCGCCGCGTGAGGCCGCCCGGATCGGGGCCGCCGTCACCGGCGCGCTGCGGGCCGCGCACGCGGCGGGCGTCCTGCACCGGGACATCAAGCCCGGCAACGTCCTGATCGAGCGCGGGACCGGGCGGGTCGTGCTGACCGACTTCGGCATCGCGCGGGTGGACGGCGCGACCACGCTGACCGGCTCCGGCGACTTCGTCGGCTCGCCGGAGTACACCGCGCCCGAGCGGATGTCGGGGCAGTCCGCCGGGCCCGCCTCCGACCTGTGGTCGCTGGGCGTGCTGTTGTGCGCGGCGGTCCTCGGGCGCTCCCCGTTCCGTCGCGACTCGCTGGGCGAGGTGCTGCACGCGGTCGTCTTCGAGGAGATCCGGCCCCCGGAGCGGACCGGGCCGCTGCTGCCGGTCGTCGAGGCCCTGCTGCAGCGCGAGCCGGAGCGGCGGCCCGACGCGGAGACCACGGAGGCACGGCTGCGGGCGTACGCGGAATCGGGGGAGCCGCCCGCCGCCCAGCCGCAGGACGCGGTGCCGCAGACCGGCAGGCGGCGCCGGCGCGCGCTGCTGCCGGTGGCGGCGGTATCGGTGGCCCTGCTGGCGGCGGCGGGCGTGGCTGCGGCGACCCTCCTTCCGCAGGAACGGACCGGCGCGCAGGGTGCGGCGCCGCGCTCCGCCCCGCCCGCCTCCTCCGCCGGGACCCCGCGGGCGGTGCCGGGGGACCCGGCGGCGTCAACGGCGCCGGCGGGATCCGTGCCTGCCGTGCCACCCGCGGGCTTCCACCAGGTCGCCGACCCCGCGGGCTTCTCCCTGGCGGTACCCGACGGTTTCCACCGCTCCGACGAGCCGCCCCGGGTCTACTACTACTCCGCGGGCAAGGAGTTCCGCCTCGGCATCCGTACGCAGACCCCCGGGGCGCAGGGCCCGGAGGCGGTCATGCGCGCCCAGGACGCGGCCGGACCCGCCGCGTACAGCGGCTACCGCGACGGCTTCGTCACCCCCACCACGCAGGACGGGCACCCCGCGGCGCTGTGGGAGTTCACCTGGGACGGCTTCTCCGCGGGCGAGCCCCGGCGCACCTTCGACCTGTGCTGGGAGCAGGGCGGCCGACTCTACGACGTCTGGGTCTCCTCGCCCCTGCACCGTGCCGAGCAGGGGCGCGCCTACTTCGACGCCGCCCGCGCGTCCTTCCGTCCCGGGGCTCCCTGAGGCGTTTCTGCCAGCTTTTGCTGGCGTAATTGTGAAAAGTAGCTACTGACGGGTATGCACGCGGTGTCGTCCCGCCGTACTCTCCCGCCATGACGGACTTCCCCCCAAGTGGTCCCGCCGGTCCGGCCGGCGACGGCAACCCGGTCGCCCCCGCCGGTACCAGGACGGCCGCCGACGTGGTGACCCCCGACCTGGTCGCACGGCTCACGCGGGGCGTGGGCGGCAGCGGCCGCACCGTGAACCACACGCCGATGACCGGCGAGACGCTGGCGGAGCTGCCCGAGTCGACGCCGCAGGACGTGGCGGCGGCGTACGAGCGGGCCCGGGAGGCGCAGCGGGCGTGGGCGGCCACCCCGGTCCGCAAGCGCGCCGCGGTGCTGCTGCGGTTCCACGACCTCGTCCTGCGCCGGCAGGCCGAGGTGCTGGACCTCATCCAGCTGGAGACCGGCAAGACGCGGCTGCACGCGCACGAGGAGGTGCAGGCCGTCGCCGTCGCCGCCCGCCACTACGGGCTCAAGGCCCCCTCCTACCTGCGCCCCAAGCGGCACACGGGCGCGATCCCGGTGCTGACCAAGGTCAGCGAACTGCGCCACCCGCGCGGCGTGGTCGGGCAGATCGCCCCCTGGAACTACCCCCTGGAGCTGTCCATCGGCGACGCGCTGCCGGCCTTCGCCGCGGGCAACGCCGTGGTCATGAAGCCCGACACCGAGACCGCGCTGACCGCCCTGTGGGCGCGCGAGCAGCTGATCGAGGCCGGGCTGCCGGCCGACGTCTGGCAGATCGTGATCGGTGAGGGCCCGGTCGTCGGCCCGGCCGTGGTCGAGCACGCCGACTACGTGTCGTTCACCGGCTCGACCCGCACCGGCCGCGACGTCGCGACCCGCGCCGCCGCCCGCCTGATCGGCGTCTCCCTCGAACTGGGCGGCAAGAACGCGCTGTTGGTGCTGGAGGACGCCGACCTGGACAAGGCGGCCGAAGGCGCGGTCCGCGCCTGCTTCTCCTCCGCCGGGCAGTTGTGCATCTCCATCGAGCGGCTCTTCGTCCACGCGTCGGTCGCCGACGCCTTCCTGGAGCGCTTCACCGCCCGCACCCGCGCCCTCAAGCTCGGCACGGGCCTCGCCTACGGCGCCGGGATGGGCTCGCTGGCCGGCGAACGCCAGCTGGAGACCGTCACCCGGCACGTCGAGGAGGCCGTCGCCAAGGGCGCGACCGTCCTCGCCGGGGGCCGGCCGCGTCCCGACGTCGGCCCGTTCTTCTTCGAGCCGACGGTCCTGGACGGCGTGGAGGCGCCGATGGCGGTCTGCACCGAGGAGACCTTCGGCCCGGTCGTCTCCGTCTACCGCTTCACCGACGAGGACGAGGCCGTCGAGCGCGCCAACGCCACGCCCTACGGCCTCAACTCCAGCGTGTGGACCAAGGACGCCCGCCGCGGCGCCCGCATCGCCGCCCGCCTGCGCAGCGGCACCGTCAACGTCAACGAGGGCTACTCGTCCGCCTACGGCAGCGTGCGCTCCCCGATGGGCGGCATGAAGGACTCCGGACTCGGCCGCCGGCACGGCTCCGAGGGCATCCTGAAGTACACCGAGGCGCAGACCGTGGCCACCCAGCGACTGCTGCCGATGGCCCCGTCCCTGGGCATGGACGACGCGGCGTACGCGGCCTTCATGAGCCGCAGCCTGCGCGCGATGAAGGCGCTGAGGCTCCGCTGATGGAAGGTGCGCCGATGTCCTACGACTACGACGTGATCGTGATCGGGTCCGGCTTCGGCGGGGCCGTCTCCGCGCTGCGCCTGACCGAGAAGGGCTGGAAGGTCGGCGTCATGGAGGCGGGCCGCCGCTGGACCCGCGAGTCCCTGCCGAAGAATTCCTGGCACCTCAAGGACTATCTGTGGGCCCCGGCCTTCGGGCTGTACGGGATCCAGCGCATCCACCTGCTCGACAACGTCATGATCCTGGCGGGCGCGGGGGTCGGCGGCGGATCGCTCAACTACGCCAACACCCTCTACGTGCCGCCGAAGGCGTTCTTCGAGGACCGCCAGTGGGGCCGCATCACCGACTGGCGGGAAGAGCTCGCGCCGTACTACGACCAGGCCAAGCGGATGCTGGGCGTACGCCTCAACCCGACGATGACCCCCTCCGACGTCCACCTCAAGGCCGCCGCCGAGAAGATGGGCGTCGGCGACTCCTTCCACATGGCGCCGGTCGGGGTGTTCTTCGGGGACGGTCAGGACGCCGGAGGTGACGCCAAGGCCGCGCCCGGCGGCGAGGTGCCCGACCCGTACTTCGGCGGCACGGGCCCGTCCCGGCGGGCCTGCACCGAGTGCGGGGAGTGCATGACCGGCTGCCGGCACGGCGCCAAGAACACCCTCAACGAGAACTACCTGTACCTCGCCGAGAAGGCGGGCGCCGTGATCCACCCGATGACCACGGTGACCGCGCTGGCGGAGAACGCGGAGGGCGGCCACGACGTCTCCGTCGTCCCCACCGACCGCCGCAAGGCCGCCCCCCGCGTCCTGCGCGCCCGGTACGTGGTCGTCGCGGCCGGCACCTACGGCACACAGACGCTGCTCCACCGCATGCGCGACGCGGGCCGGCTGCCCGGTGTCTCGGCGCGGCTCGGCGAGCTGACCCGTACCAACTCCGAGGCCCTGGTGGGCGCGCAGACCGACAGCCGCCGCTACCGCAGGCGGACGGGCGAGAAGCGGGTGGACTTCACGCGGGGCGTGGCCATCACGTCCTCGATCCACCCGAACGACAACACCCACATCGAGCCGGTCCGCTACGGCAAGGGCTCCAACTCGATGGGCGGCCTGTCCATCCTGCAGGTCCCGCACGGCACGAAACTGCCGCGCGGCCTGGCCTATCTGGCGCACTGCGTCCGCCACCCGGTGCTGCTGATGCGCTCGCTGTCCAACCGCCGCTGGTCGGAGCGCACCATCATCGGCCTGGTCATGCAGTCCCTGGACAACTCGCTGACCACCTACCGCAAGCCCAAGGGGCTGGGGAAGGGCCTGCTCACCGCCCGTCAGGGGCACGGCGCGCCCAACCCGGACTTCATCCCCGAGGGCGCCGAGGCGGCCCGGCTGCTGGCCGAGGAGATCAACGGCTTCGCGGGCAGCAACGTCGGCGAGTTGATGGGCACCCCGCTCACCGCGCACTTCCTGGGCGGCTGCGCGATCGGCGAGGACGCGGAGCACGGCGTCATCGACCCGTACCACCGGCTGTTCGGGCACCCGGGCATCCATGTGGTGGACGGCGCAGCCGTGTCGGCGAACCTCGGCGTCAACCCGTCGCTGACCATCACCGCACAGGCGGAACGGGCGATGTCGCTGTGGCCCAACAAGGGCGAGGCGGACCCGCGTCCGGCCCAGGGCGAGGCCTACCGCCGGGTCACTCCGGTCGAGCCGATGCGGCCCGTCGTCCCCGAGGACGCCTTCGGCGCCCTGCGCCTGCCGCTGCTCCCGGTCCCGCCGGTGCCGCCCAAGTCCTGACCCGGCCGCCCTCGTCCCCCGGAGGCGGACGGCGACTCACTCGATCGTGGGGCGGATACCTGCCCAAGTGCCGCGAAATGAGTAGTGTGTTCCTCGCAGAGCGGCCGGCCCCCGGCGTCCCCGGAGCCGACCGCCACTTTCGAGTCGTGACCGGGCTGCTGTCCCCTGCCGTCCGGTCACATCCACCGGAACGAGGTCCCACGGCGGCCCGCGCTGCTTCCACTAGGCGCGGGCGCGCCTCATCGTTCCGGTGCCACCCCGCCCAGCTGCGTCTGAGCGGTGTCCACGCGTGGTGTCCTGCTTTTCGACGTCTGTTATGCGTGCTGTTCCTGCTACCCCTGGCCCAAGGTGACCGCGCCTGGCTGGCACGGACACCGCGTTCAACGAAGGCGCCCGGAGGCGGTCACGTGCCGTACGGGTGATGCCCCCCGAACGGGTCACATCGTGCCTCCGGGGGTGCCGTCGCCCGCCCGCCTCAGGCGCGGCCGCGGCACAGCTCCAGCAGGGTCATCGCCAGCCCGGTGCCGGGCTTGCCCAGCTCACCCCGGAAGCGGCCGAGGATCTCCATCTCGCGTGCCAGGTGTACCCGGCGGCCGCCGGACTCGATCCGGGCCCGCTGGATACCGGCCGAGACCGTCATCCTTTCCCGGATCAGCGCGATGATCCGGGCGTCGAGGTCGTCGATGCGCTGCCGCGCCCCGGCGATCACGGTCTCGGCGGTGCGCTCCTGCTCGGGTCGCTCCTGCTCGGGTCGCTCCTGCTCGGGTCGCTCCTGCTCGGGTCGCTCCTGCCCGGGCCGCTCCTGCCCGGGCCGCTCCTGCCCGGAGCGGGCTGCCGTGCTGCTCATGGGTCTCTCCTCGGGGGTCGAGGCTCCCGGCCCGCCCGGGGAGGCATACGCCAGGCGCCCCGGGCCGAGTGGCCCGGGGCGCCTGGTGACGTCTGGAATGCGTTTCCGCGATCAGACAGCACGACCATGGCAGCCGGACCAGCCGGTGCCATAGGTAAACGCGAAGTGCGTGCTGCTGAACATGGCGGACAGTGTGACTCCTCGGGGCGGGGAAGTAAAGCCGTGCGCCCCGGTAGAATCGGCAGGGACCCCACGTTCGACCCGCCGGAAGGCCCACCGTGGCATCAGCGACCCCAGCCGCCCCCGACACCGTTCTCGTCGTCGACTTCGGGGCGCAGTACGCCCAGCTCATCGCCCGCCGTGTCCGTGAGGCGCGGGTCTACAGCGAGATCGTGCCGAGCACCATGCCGGTCCAGGAGATGCTGGCCAAGCGACCGGCCGCGATCATCCTGTCCGGCGGGCCGTCCTCGGTCTACGCCGAGCACGCCCCGCGCCTGGACCGCGCCCTGTTCGAGGCGGGCGTCCCGGTCTTCGGCATGTGCTACGGCTTCCAGCTGATGGCGATCACCCTCGGCGGCGCGGTCGACAACACCGGTGCCCGCGAGTACGGACGTACGCCGCTGCACGTGGGCAAGACCGGCTCGACGCTCTTCGAGGGCACCCCGGCCGAGCATTCCGTGTGGATGTCGCACGGTGACACCTGCTCCGCCGCCCCCGAGGGCTTCGCCGTCACCGCGACCACCGACCTCGTGCCCGTCGCCGCCTTCGAGAACGACGAGAAGAAGCTCTACGGCGTCCAGTACCACCCCGAGGTCCTGCACTCCGAGCACGGCCAGCAGGTGCTGGAGCACTTCCTGTACCGGGGCGCGGGCATCGCGCCGAACTGGACCACGCACAACGTGGTCGAGGAGCAGGTCGCCGCGATCCGCGCCCAGGTCGGCGACAAGCGCGCGATCTGCGGCCTGTCCGGCGGCGTGGACTCCGCGGTCGCCGCGGCCCTGGTCAACAAGGCCATCGGGGAGAAGCTGACCTGCGTCTACGTGGACCACGGCCTGATGCGCAAGGGCGAGTCCGAGCAGGTCGAGAAGGACTTCGTCGCGGCCACCGGCGTGCAGCTGAAGGTCGTCGACGCCGAGGAGCGCTTCCTCGCCGCGCTCGCCGGGGTCTCCGACCCCGAGGAGAAGCGCAAGATCATCGGCCGGGAGTTCATCCGGGTCTTCGAGCAGGCCGCGAGCGAGATCGTCGCCGAGGCCGGCGCGCACGGCGAGTCGGTGGAGTTCCTGGTGCAGGGCACCCTCTACCCGGACGTCGTGGAGTCCGGCGGCGGCACCGGCACCGCCAACATCAAGTCCCACCACAATGTGGGCGGCCTCCCCGAGGACCTGCAGTTCCAGCTCGTCGAGCCGCTGCGCAAGCTGTTCAAGGACGAGGTCCGCATGGTCGGCCAGGAGCTCGGCCTGCCGGAGGAGATCGTCCAGCGCCAGCCCTTCCCGGGCCCGGGGCTCGGCATCCGCATCGTCGGCGAGGTCACCAAGGAGCGTCTGGATCTGCTGCGCGACGCCGACGCCATCGCCCGCGAGGAGCTCACCGCGGCCGGCCTCGACCGCGACATCTGGCAGTGCCCGGTGGTCCTGCTCGCCGACGTCCGCTCCGTGGGCGTCCAGGGCGACGGGCGCACCTACGGTCACCCGATCGTGCTGCGCCCGGTCTCCAGCGAGGACGCCATGACCGCCGACTGGTCACGGCTGCCGTACGAGGTGCTGGCCCGCATCTCCACCCGCATCACCAACGAGGTCGCCGACGTCAACCGCGTCGTGCTGGACGTCACCAGCAAGCCCCCGGGCACCATCGAGTGGGAGTGAGCCCCTGAGTGGGGCCGGCTTGGGGCGGTACGGGGGAAACCTCGTATCGCCCCTGTTCATCTGCCGTACCTCGGGGTAACTTCCGCGCCATGACCGACACCGCGCCGCAGCCCGTACCCCCCGACCAGCTCCATTTCGCCCTGCCGCCGACGTTCGAGGACCCGGCCGAGGAGCGGCGGCACCGCAAGGAGCGACTGGCGGCGGCACTGCGGGCGTTCGGCGGGATGGGGTTCGAGGAGGGCGTGTCGGGCCACATCACGGTCCGCGACCCGGAGTTGGCCGACCACTTCTGGGTGAACCCCTTCGGGGTGCCCTTCGCGCACGTCAGCGTCGGCGAGCTGATCCTGGTCAACCAGCAGGGCGCGGTGGTCGAGGGGCGCCACCACGTCAACCAGGCCGCCTTCACCATCCACGCCCATGTGCACCTGGCCCGCCCCGACGCGGTCGCCGTCGTCCACAGCCACTCCACCTACGGCCGGGCGCTGGCGGCGCTCGGCGAGCGGCTGGAGCCGATCAGCCAGGAGTCGTGCGCCTTCTACGAGGACCACGCGCTGTTCGACGGCTACACCGGGGTGGTCGTCGACGACGCGGAGGCGCGGCGCGTCGCGGTGGTGCTCGGCACCCACAAGGGCGTGATCCTCCGCAACCACGGGCTGCTGACGGTGGGCGAGACGGTGGACGCCGCGGCATGGTGGTTCATGACCATGGAGAAGGCCTGCGAGGTGCAGCTCAGCGCGAAGGCCGCGGGCAAGCCGGTGCTGATCGGCCACGAGGACGCGGTGGCCACCCGGGAGCAGTTGGGACACGATCTGGTCGCCTGGATCAACTATCAGCCGACATATGAGCGGATAGCCCGCCAGAATTCCGAGCTTTTTGATTGAACGGTGGACGGTTGGCGTACGTATCCGCCTATGGCGCTCCCGGAGAACCGATCCGGGAAGGGGCATCGGGCCGGGCGCGGACGCGAGAGGGCGGACGTCATGAGTGTGACGGGTATAGCGGGCATGGGCGGAACACGAGACTCGGGGACGGATCCCTCACAGGGACCGTGGCGGGACACCGCCCGGCGCTACGCGCTGCTGCCCCTGCGCATCTTCCTCGGCGTGACCTTCGTCTACGCCGGGTTCGACAAACTGCTGTCGGACACCTTCTTCACCGACTCGGCGCCGGGCTCCCTGGTCGGCACCCTCAACGGGGTGCGCGGCAGCGCCGCCATCCCCGCGATGGTCGACCTTGCCCTGAAGAGCCCGCACGGCTTCGGCTACGCCATCGCCTTCGGCGAGGTCGCGGTGGGCATCGGCACCCTGGTCGGACTGCTGAGCCGTATCGCCGCCCTGGGCGGCGCGCTCATCTCGCTGAGCCTGTGGCTCACCGTCAGCTGGGCGACCCAGCCGTACTACTACGGCAACGACCTGATCTACCTGATGGCGTGGCTCCCCCTGGTGCTCGCCGGGGCGCCGCAGCTGTCGGTGGACGCGGCCATCGCCCGCCGCAGGGGCGGACGCCGGCGGCGGTTCCACGGCTGACCCGGGCCGGCCGCCGCGCAGGGGCCGGTGAGGGGCACGCCGCCCCGCACCGGCCCTGACGGCTGTCTAGCGGCGCACGCGGTCGTCGCCGGCCGGGGAATCCGAGGGCTCCGAGGGCGGGCCGGCGCGGCGGGACCGGGCGGAACGGGCGATCAGCGCACCGAGTGCAGCCAGCCCGAGGCCGGCGGAGGTCATGGGGACGGCGACGCGCGGCGGCAGGTCGAGCGTGCCGGCGGCGTCCAGCAGGAACACCGCGGCCAGGGCCAGCAGCACCAGCGCGGTGAACAGGGCCGAGGGACGGAAGCCGTGCCGCTTCACTGGCTCACCTTGACCTGTCCGACGCCCATGTCGACCTCCAGTTCCAGCGTTCCGGCGGACTTCTTCCCGTCCACCGGCTCCAGCCTGACCGTCTTGTCCACTCCGGGCTGCACGTCCACGTCCTCGTCCCCGTCGCCGGGGAGCTGGACGTCGCCGAGGCCCACGGTCACGTGCAGTGCCAGGGTGACGTCCGCCGGGACCTTGACGGTGAGCTGCCCCGCGCCCACGTGTGCGCGGGTCGCGACGGTGCGCCCCCCGGGTTTGAGGCGGGACAGGTCCAATGTGGCCTGACCCGTGCCCAGTTCGTAGGAGTCCTGCACGGAGGCGACGGTGGCCGGCGTCCAGGTGCGGTGCCGCCAGTCGTGACCGACGGACTTCGGCAGCACCGACGAGCCGACCAGCAGGGCCGCCGTGAGCACGACCGCGAAGACCGTGCCGCCGCCGAGCCGCCCCCACCACCCGCTCACCGCGAAGCCCAGGCCGAAGACGGCCAGCGCGGCGGCGAGGCCGAACTGCAGGGCGGTGCCGAGCGGCTGGGAGTTCCAGGTGGCGGCGACGCAGGCCGTGGCCGCAGCCACCGCAAGGAAGAACACCGGCACCCCCAGCCAGGCCCCCTCGCGACGGACCGCCTGCCGGCGCCGTCGCCATTCCTTGCGGTCGCGCTCGTCGTCGGAGGGCCCGTCGTCCGGCCCCCACAGGTAGCCTCCGCCGCCCGCGATGGACGCCGCGTCCTCGACGGGTGCGTCCTTCCACCAGGCCGTGGTGGCCGGGGCGGGCGGGGGCTGGGTGGGCGGCGGTGCGGTGCCCGGCACCGGGGCCTGAGCCGTGCGCTGCCGGTGCCGTGACCAGTACACGGCGCCGGCGAACGCCGCCACCAGCCCCAGGGAGAAGGCGAGGTTGCCCCCGCTGCCGAGCAGTGACAGGAACAGCCCGCAGCCCACCAGCGCCATCAGCACGGCGGTCAGCGCGGGGCCCTCCACCCGGCCGGACAGCAGCCGGTGGGCCTCGCTCTCGGCGGGCTCGCCGTTCTCACCGGCCCCCTCGGCCGGGATCAGCAGCCAGCCCAGGCCGTACGCCACCAGCCCGAGGCCGCCGGTGAGCGCGAGCACACCGAGCACGATGCGGAAGACCACCGGGTCGATGTCGAAGTACCGCCCCGCTCCCTCGCAGACGCCCGCGATCACCTTCCGCTCGCGGCTGCGGGTGAGCCCGCGCCGCTGCGGGGCCGCCTCGGGCGTGCCTTGCGTGTACTGCTCCGTCATGGCTCCATGGTGGCGGCCCGCGCGCCCCGCCGGTATCCGGAACGACCCTGACCTGCCATGGGGGCCAACCCTGATACCCACCGTCCGCGAAACGTGTGACGATCGGGGCATGTCACCCGCCGGCCCGCAGACACCCCCGTCCACCGGGGCGTCGTACTTCGCCCCGCCGGACCCGGCCGATCCGCCGGTCCGCAAGCTGTACCGCAGCTCCGAGGGCCGCATGATCGGCGGAGTGGCCCGCGGTCTGGCCGGGCACCTCGGGCTGCCGGTGGCGTGGGTGCGGGTGGTCTTCGTCGTGCTGGCCACCATCCAGGGGCTGGGCATCCTGCTGTACGCGGTCTTCTGGTTCGTCGTGCCGCTCGGCGTCGGCGGGGTCGTGGAGGCCAAGGAGCCGCGCGACGCCCGCTCGTGGCTCGCCGGACGCCGGCCCGACCGGGGCCAGATCGTCGCGCTGCTCGCGCTCGCCGTGGGCCTCGGCATCCTGCTGGACAACCTCGACCTCGGCGCCGCCAACGCCTATGTCTGGCCGCTGCTGCTGATCGGCCTCGGCGTCGCGCTGGTGTGGCGGCAGGCGGACAACGCCCGTCGCGCCCGCTGGGCCGAACTGAGCCGCGGCAAGCGGCTGCTGCCCGTCGCGCGCGGCGCGGCCGGGGTGATCCTGGTGGGCGTCGGGGTGACCGGCTTCCTCGTCGTGCAGGGCTCGGTCAGCCACCTCGGCACCATCCTGCAGGCGGCGCTCGCCGTGCTCGTCGGGGTCGCGCTCATCGCCGGCCCCTACCTCGTCCGGATGACGCAGGACCTGTCGGCGGAGCGCCTCGCGCGCATCCGGGCCCAGGAGCGGGCCGAGGTCGCCGCGCACGTCCACGACTCGGTCCTGCACACCCTGACCCTGATCCAGCGGCACGCCGACGACCCGCGCGAGGTGGCCCGGCTGGCCCGCGCGCAGGAACGCGAGCTGCGCGCCTGGCTCTACCGCCCCGAGGGCAACGGCCGCGAGGACGAGCCGACCACCCTGGCCGACGCGGTGCGCCGGGCGGCGGCGGAGGTGGAGGACGCGCACGGCGTCCAGGTCGAGGTGGTGTGCGTCGGGGACTGCCCGCTGGACGAACGGCTGGTCGCGCAGATGCAGGCGGCCCGCGAGGCCATGGTCAACGCCGCCAAGTACGGTGGCGACGAGCCCGTGCAGGTGTACGCGGAGGTCGAGGGGGACAGGGTCTTCGTGTCCGTCCGCGACCGCGGCCCCGGCTTCGACCTGGACGACGTACCGTCGGACAGGATGGGCGTACGCGAGTCCATCATCGGCCGGATGAGGCGCAACGGCGGCGAGGCGCGGCTGCGCCCCGCGCCGGGCGGGGGGACGGAAGTGGAGCTGGAGATGGAGCGGCAGCAGGACTCGGGATCAGGGAGACCGTCATGAGCAGCGAGCGGCGTGTACGGGTGGTCCTCGTCGACGACCACCGGATGTTCCGGACCGGGGTCCAGGCCGAGATCGGCGAGACCGAGCGGACCGGCGTGGACGTGGTCGGCGAGGCCGCCGACGTCGACCAGGCGGTCACGGTCATCACCGCGACCCGGCCCGACGTCGTGCTGCTCGACGTCCATCTGCCGGGCGGCGGCGGGGTCGAGGTGCTCAAGCGCTGTGCGGGACTGAGCGCGGCCGCCGAACACCCGGTGCGGTTCCTGGCGTTGTCGGTCTCCGACGCCGCCGAGGACGTCATCGGCGTGATCCGCGGCGGGGCCCGCGGCTATGTCACCAAGACCATCACCGGGCCCGACCTGGTCAGTTCGGTCTTCCGGGTCGCCGACGGCGACGCGGTCTTCTCGCCCCGCCTGGCCGGCTTCGTCCTGGACGCCTTCGCCTCCACCGACGCCCCGCCGGTCGACGAGGACCTGGACCGGCTCACCCAGCGCGAGCGCGAGGTGCTGCGCCTGATCGCGCGCGGCTACGCCTACAAGGAAGTGGCCAAGCAGCTCTACATCTCCGTCAAGACGGTCGAGTCGCACGTCTCGGCGGTGCTGCGCAAGCTCCAGCTCTCCAACCGGCACGAACTCACCCGCTGGGCCACCGCCCGCCGGCTGGTCTGAGCGCGGCGGACCACGCGGGGGCCGGCGATCGGTCGGGGGCCGGCGATCAGGCTGGGCGGGCGGCCCCCGCGAAGGGCATCTGGTCGACGGGGGCGATCTTCACCACGTCGCCGGTGCGCGGGGCGTGGATCATCATGCCGTTGCCGATGTACAGGCCGACGTGGCTGATCCCCGAGTAGAAGAACACCAGGTCGCCGGGTTCGAGTTCGGAGCGCGAGATGCGGCTGCCGGTGTTGATCTGGGTGTAGGTCGTGCGCGGCAGTTCGACCCCGGCGGCCCGCCATGCGGCCTGCGTGAAGCCCGAGCAGTCGTACGAGGACGGGCCCGTGGCGCCCCAGACGTAGGGCAGGCCGAGGGAGTCGTACGCGAAGGACACGGCCCGCGCGGCGCGGGCGTTGGGGGCGACCGCGGGCGCCAGGGCCGCCCGTGAGCCGGCGGAGACCGCGCGGCCGGCCCGGTCGCCGGCGCCGGCGGTGCCATGGGCCTCGTCCGCCAGGACGGCGGCGCGCTGCCCGGCGGTCAGCCCGTTCAGCAGGCGCTGCGCCGAGGCGAGCCGCTCCTGGACGGTGCGCTTGTGGCGGGCGAGCTCGGCGCGGGACCGGCGCAGCTCGGTGAGCTCGCTGTCGGCCTCCTTGCGCAGTTGCTCGACCTCGCGCTTCTGGGCGCCCAGGGCGTGCAGCGCGGCCGCCTGACGGCTGCTCATGCGGTCCAGCAGCCCGGCGCGTTCGAGGTACTGGTCGGGTGAGGAGGCCAGGGCGAGCTGCATGGCCGGATCGACGCCGCCGGTGCGGTACTGGGCGGTGGCGATCGACCCGAGGCCGTTGCGGGTGCGGTTGAGGCGCTCGGTCCTGCGGGCGAGCTCGTTTTGCAGGTCCTCGATCCGGTGCTGGACCGTGTCGGCCTTCTCCTTCGCGCCGTTGTACCGCTCGGTGGCCTGCTCGGCCTCCTCGTACAGCCGGTCCACCCGGGCCTTGGCCTCGGAGGTGGTCAGCCGGGGCTCGGCGTGCCCGGCCTCACCGAACACCGTCACCGAGGCCGCTCCCGCGATGGCGAGGGTGGCGGCCGTGCGCGCGGTGGAGCCGGTGAGAGTGCGCTCCTTGGGCTTTCTGTGCGACGCCACGCGCCGTCACTCCTTCCGAGCTGCCGGACTTGCTGCCCGCGGCCCGGCGGCGGACGGACGGGGAGCCGCGCCGCCGCCGGGCCTTCGGCGGGGGTGACCGATGCCGACGGCGAGTCCCGCCGGCAGTGGGGATCGGCCACCTGGTGCAGGACGCTAAACCTGTGCGTCGCCGGACAGCGGTGCAGTGTGCGGGACTGGTCCGATTCGGCCGCTACCTGCCATCCGATGACCGCTGTTCGACGGGTGACCCGGTCGCTTGCGGTCCAGCCGTGACCGATGTGCCGGAAGTGGCCCACCTCGGTGCCGAGTGCTGATACGGGCGTGACTAGGGTCCTGAGCCATGGACATAGTCATCAATCTCGTCGTCGGCCTGCACATCATCGGCATCGCCGCCCTGCTCGGCGGCTTCCTCACCCAGATGAAGGCCATGGGCCGCGGCGAGGCGCGCTTCGTGCCGGGGATGCTGCACGGGGCGCTCACCATGCTGGTCACCGGCGCGCTCCTGGTCGGCCTCAACCAGGCCGACGACCAGCCGGTGAACAACGTCAAGATCGGCGTGAAGCTGGCCGTGCTGGTGGTGGTCCTCGGCCTCGTCTACGTCAAGCGCGACGAGGAGAAGGTGTCGGCGGCGGCCTTCGGCACGGTGGGCGCGCTGACCACCGCCAACATCTTCATCGCGGTGCTCTGGACCTGAGTCCCTTCGCGGGGAGGCGCGGGACTCAGGCCATCCGGGCGTAGCCGTAGATCGGCATCTCGGTGATCGGGGCGATCTTCACCACGGTGCCCGTGTGGGGTGCGTGGATCATCTGGCCGCCGCCGATGTAGAGGCCGACGTGGGTCACGTCCGAGTAGAAGAAGACCAGGTCCCCGGGTTGCAGCTGGTCCGCGGTGACGCGCGAGCCGAAGTCGACCTGGTCGTAGGTGGTACGGGGGATGGAGACGCCGGCGGCGGCCCAGGCGCCCTGGGTCAGGCCGGAGCAGTCGAAGGAGTTGGGGCCGGTGGCGCCGTAGACGTAGGGCTTGCCGATCTGGGCGCGGGCGAAGGCGATCGCCTTCTCGGCCTTGGCGGCGTACGTGCCCGGCGCGGCCGTGGTCGAGCCGCCGGACGTGTCCGAGGACGAGGACGTGCCCCCGGCCGCGTTCCGCGCCGCCTCCTCCTTGGCGGCGATGGCGCGGGCCTTGGCGGCGGCCTCCTCCTCGCGCTTCTTCTCCAGGGCGGCCAGCCGCGCCTTCTCCTGCGCGGTCAAGGTGTTGAGCAGCTTCTGCGCGTCGGCCAGCTTCTCCTTGACCGCCTTCTTCTCCGTGGCCAGCCTCGTCTGGGCCTCGGTGAGCTTCTGCAGGCTCTGCACGGCCTCCGTGCGCTTCTGCGTGGTCTCCGCCTGCTGCGTGCGGAAGGCCTCCATCGCGTGCTCCTGGCGGTCGGACAGGCGGTCCATCAGGTGCGCCTGGTCCAGGAACTGCTGCGGGTCGGAGGTGAGCAGGAAGGTCGTCGTGCCGTCCAGGCCGCCGCCGCGGTACTGCGCCGTGGCGTACTCGCCTATCGTGCGGCGGGCGTCGTTGAGCGTCTGCGTCTTGCGGGCCACCTGGTCGAGCAACTCGTCCGCGTGCGACCGCTGCTTGTCGGTCTGCTCCTTGGCGCCGTTGTAGCGCTCGGTGGCCGCCTCGGCCTGGTGGTAGAGGGCGTCCACCTTGGCCTTGACCTCGGTGATGGAGGGTTTGTCGGGGGAGGCGGGCGCCGCGCTGGCGCTCTCGCCGAAGAGGGTGACGGTCGCCAGTGCGGCGGTCGTGAGCCCCACGGCCGTGCGCGGGCCGGGGACGGTGAGCATGCGGGGTCGCGGCTTGCGGTGCGTCGCCAACTCGGGCGGCTCCTTCCGTGGACCGCCTACCGGGTTAGCTGTCGGGTTCGGGCTTCGGAAGGCCGCCCTACGGTCGTCCGGGCACACGCGCGGTGCGCCCGTACGGACCGATTCACCCCAAAGTGGTGGGTCCCCGGCTCCGGCGGTCGCCGGACTCAGCGGAGGCGGCCGTGACGGCTCGGTCGCCGCCGTTCGGTGCGGACCGCCTGATGCGGCACGGTAGTCAACTGGGGTGGCTCCTGGGAAGGCTGGTGTTCGAATTGTCCGCAATCATTTCGTGACCTTTACGCTCCGGGCCGTTGTCCGCCCCTCCGGCGGCCCTTCTGTGTGGGTGCGAGGCCGCTTCGACGGGGGTGCGACGCCCTCCGGCAACCCTCCCCGGTTCTCGCCCGCGTGCCTTCCGCGCCCGCCGGGCTCCCGGAAGCGGCGCACCGCTGTCGGTCCCACCGCCTAGACTCGGGAGGCGATGAGCAGCCTCTTTGACGACAGCTTCCTGGCCGGCTTCGAACCGAGGGAGGAGCACCCGCCGCCGCCCCCCGAGGAGGAGGCCGAGGCGGTTCCGCACGACCTCTTCGAGGGGCGCTTCGACGCGCCCGCCGACCGGGACGCGTACTACCGCGACGGCGCGCCGCGCCCCGCCATCGACCCCGCGGCTCTGCTGGAGGGGCTCAACGAGCAGCAACGCGCCGCCGTGGAGCACACCGGCTCCCCGCTGCTCATCGTCGCGGGCGCCGGCTCCGGCAAGACCCGGGTGCTCACCCACCGCATCGCCCACCTGCTGGGCGCCCGCAAGGTGCACCCCGGCCAGATCCTCGCGATCACCTTCACCAACAAGGCCGCGGGCGAGATGAAGGAGCGCGTCGAGCAACTCGTCGGCCCGCGCGCCAATGTGATGTGGGTCTCCACCTTCCACAGCGCCTGCGTCCGCATCCTGCGCCGGGAGTCCAAGAAGCTCGGCTTCACCTCCAGCTTCTCCATCTACGACGCGGCCGACTCCAAGCGCCTGATGGCGCTGGTCTGCCGCGACCTGGACCTGGACCCCAAGCAGTTCCCGCCGAAGTCCTTCAGCGCCAAGGTCTCCAACCTCAAGAACGAGCTCATCGACGAGGAGACCTTCGCCGACCAGGCCGAGAACCCCTTCGAGAAGAAGCTCGCCGAGGCCTACGCGATGTACCAGTCGCGGCTGCGCGAGGCCAACGCGCTCGACTTCGACGACATCATCATGACCACGGTCAACCTGCTCCAGGTCTTCCCGGACGTCGCCGAGCACTACCGGCGCCGCTTCCGCCACGTCCTCGTCGACGAGTACCAGGACACCAACCACGCCCAGTACACCCTGGTGCGCGAGCTGGTCGGCACCGGGACGGGGGACGCGGAGGAGGGCGGCGAGGGGCCCGCCGAGCTGTGCGTGGTCGGTGACGCCGACCAGAGCATCTACGCCTTCCGCGGCGCCACCATCCGCAACATCCTCCAGTTCGAGGAGGACTACCCGCAGGCGCGCACGATCCTGCTGGAGCAGAACTACCGCTCCACCCAGAACATCCTGACCGCCGCCAACGCCGTCATCGAGCGCAACGCCTCCCGCCGCCCGAAGAACCTGTGGACGGAGGCCGGCCAGGGCCCGGTCATCACCGGCTACGTCGCCGACCAGGAGCACGACGAGGCGCAGTTCATCGCCGACGAGATCGACCGGCTCACCGACGCCGGTGACGCCCGTCCCGGCGAGGTCGCGGTCTTCTACCGCACCAACGCGCAGTCCCGTGTCTTCGAAGAGGTCTTCATCCGCGTCGGCCTGCCGTACAAGGTCGTCGGCGGAGTCCGCTTCTACGAGCGCAAGGAGGTCCGGGACGTCCTGGCCTACCTGCGCGTGCTCGCCAACCCCGAGGACACCGTCCCGCTGCGCCGCATCCTCAACGTGCCCAAGCGGGGCATCGGCGAGCGCGCCGAGGCCATGGTCGACGCCCTTGCCTCGCGCGAGCGGATCTCCTTCCCCGCGGCGCTGCGCCGGGTCGACGAGGCCTTCGGCATGGCCGCCCGCTCGGTCAACGCCGTGAAGCGCTTCAACGAGCTGCTGGAGGAACTGCGCACGATCGTGGAGTCCGGCGCCGGCCCCGCCACCGTCCTGGAGGCGGTGCTGGAGCGCACGGGCTACCTGGCCGAGCTCCAGGCCTCCACCGACCCGCAGGACGAGACCCGCGTCGAGAACCTCCAGGAACTCGCGGCGGTGGCCCTGGAGTTCGAGCAGGAGCGCACCGAGGACGAGCCCGGCACGCTCGCCGAGTTCCTGGAGCGCGTCGCGCTGGTCGCCGACTCCGACCAGATCCCGGACGACGACGAGGGCGGCGGCGTCATAACGCTGATGACCCTCCACACCGCCAAGGGCCTGGAGTTCCCGGTGGTCTTCCTGACCGGCATGGAGGACGGGGTCTTCCCGCACATGCGCGCGCTCGGCCAGACCAAGGAGCTGGAGGAGGAGCGCCGGCTCGCCTACGTCGGCATCACGCGGGCGCGCCGGCGGCTGTACGTGACGCGGGCGAGCATGCGCAGCGCGTGGGGCCAGCCGTCGTACAACCCGCCCTCCCGCTTCCTGGAGGAGATCCCGGAGCCGCTCATCGAGTGGCGGCGCACGGGATCCTCCCCGGCACCGTCGGCCTCGGTGTCGGCGGCGGCCTCGATGCTGTCGCGCTCCCCGGCCAAGGGCGGCCCGTCCGGTTTCGCCACCCGGCGCACCCAGGACCGGCCGGTCGTCGCGCTGGCGGTGGGGGACCGGGTCAACCACGACACCTTCGGGCTGGGCACGGTCGTCTCGGTCGACGGCAGCGGTGAGAAGGCCAAGGCCACCATCGACTTCGGCGACGAGCGGCCGAAGGTGCTGCTGCTGCGCTACGCGCCGGTGGAGAAGCTCTAGCGGGTCCGGGCTTAAGGCTTGGGGCGGGGGGTCTCGCGGGCCCGCCGCTCAGCGCGGGTCGAGACCGTGGCTGAGCAGCCACGGCAGCGGGTCGACGGCCGAGCCGCCGGCGGGGCGCACCTCGAAGTGCAGGTGCGGCCCGGTGGAGTTGCCCGAATTGCCGGAATAGGCGATGACCTCGCCGGCCTTGACGCTGCCCCAGCGGATCTTGGTGCTGCTCAGATGGCAGTACCAGGTCTCGGTGCCGTCAGGCGCGGTCACAATGGCCATGTTGCCGTAAGCGCTGTTCCACTGCGTGCGGACGGTGCCGTCGGTCGCGGCCATCACGGGGGTGCCGTAACTGACCGGGAAGTCGATGCCCGTGTGGACCGACATCCAGTTGACGCCCGCCTGACCGAAGTACGCGCTCAGGCCGTGCTCGGACACGGGGAGCAGGAACTTGGGGCGCAGCGCCTCCTTGCGGGCCGCCTCCGCCGCCTTCTTCTTCCGCTCCGCGGCCTGGCGCTCCTTGATGTCGAGGCGTTCCTGGGTGCGGCTGGCACGGGAGGCGAAGTCGTCGACGTCCCGGTTCACCCCGGCCAGCTGCTGGTCGAGCTTGGTGGTGGGGGTCTTGGCGCTGCCGACGATGCCGTCCGCCTGCGTCGTGGTGGTGTCGCCTTCCTCGGTGTTGACGGTCACGGCGGCGGCGCAGGCCGCGACGCCCATGACGGCGACGGAGGGGACGGCGACGGTCAGCAGTGCCGAGCGGCGGGCGGGGCGGCGCCGGCGGCTGCCGGCGCGGGGGCGGGGCAGGACGGGCGCGCCGTCCGGGTCCGCGTCGTGCGCGGGGTCGTACTCCTCCGGCTCGGTGCCGTGCGGGTCCTCGCCGTGGAGGTCGTGGCCGGCGGTGTCCTGCTCGTCGAACGGGTAGGCGTCCTCGTCGTCGGCGTAGTCCTCGACGGTGGCCCCATGGGCACCGTCCTCCGGCTCGCGGGCGTGGGGCACATACGCGTGCGGTTCGTGCGTGAGGGGTTCGTGCTGGAGGGGTTCGTCGGAGAAGGGCTCGTGCGGGAGGGCGGGCTCCGGCTCCTGGTACTCGTACACCGGGGCGTGCTCGTACGCCGTGTAGTCGTATCCCTCGGCCACGGGCTGTGTGTACCAGGTGCCCGTGGCCGTGCCGGCGGGGTCGGCGTAGGCGGCGGTCGCGGCGGTGGTGTCCTGGGGCTGCCAGTAGGCGGTCGCGGTCGTGTCCCACGAGCCGGTGGCCTGGGTGCCGGTGTCGTACGCGGGGTAGCCCTGGCACGTGCCGAACAGCGGGTCGTCATCCGTGTTGACAGCACCCACGGACTGGTACGGGGCGCTGGAATAGCCCTCGTACCCGTAGGCGTTGTACTCAGGGGCGTACCCCGACGGGTGACGGTCGTTCACCGCTACTCTTTCGCCTCGGCAGCAGGAGAATTAGCGGCGACTGTATCCCCCTGCGGCCGACGGCGACAATCTTCGGCAGGATTCAGGCATCGGTGATGCCTTGTGTTCGATGGCGTTTCGATGCTTATGGGGCAGGTCCGTCACGCCGCGTCGACGGCCCCGGATGCCCGTTCCTCGCCCAGCAGCGCCTGCCGGATACCGGCCGCGATGGCGGCATGCACCGGCATGGTCAGATGCCCGACGCCCGCGACGTGCACATTGCGGGCGATGAGGTCGGGATGGTCCAGCCGGGCCGCCTCGACCGGGCTCATCATCTCGTCCCAATCGCTCCAGAACGCCACGAAACGGGTACGGCAGCCGGGCGCCGGCTCGGCCAGTTCCTCTATCAGGTCGGAGTTGGGCCGCATCTGCCGGACGATGGGGTGCGGGTTGAGCAGGGGTGCGGCGCGAGTGCCGGAGTGCGGGGTGCCGAGGGTGATCACGGTGCGTACACGGCTGTCCCCGCCCAGTCGCTGCGTGTAGTAGCGCGCGATGAGCCCGCCGAGGCTGTGGCCCACGATGTCCACCTGGCTGTGGCCCGTCTGCTCGCAGATCTGCTCCACGTGACGGCCGAGCAGTGCCGCGGCCGTGCGGATGTCGCAGGTCAGAGGGGAGTAGTTGACTGCCTGTACATGCGGCCAGCCGTGCCGGCGCAGCGAGCGTCGGAGCATCGCGAAAACCGAACGGTTGTCCACGAAGCCGTGCAGCAGCAACACCGGCGGGTGACTGCGGCCCGCGGTGGGGATGCGGGTCGGTTCCTCCGGCTCGCCGACCGAAAGCTCCGGCCCGCGCTCCTGGAAGATGCCGGTCGGGTACAGGAAGACATGACCGGTAAGGATGGCGATCTCGATCGCCGCGGCTCGTACGTAGGCCGCCTGACGAACCAGACGGTCTCCGACACCGAAAGACAGGACGCCCATGGCCTACCTCCCGTGCGGCACACGGAGACGGCTCTGTCCCCCATGCGCCGAGAACGCAAAAGCCCGCGTCGCCTGCTCAACCGATGACGACCACGGGCCGAACGCGTTTCTAACGTGAACGTGTCCCAATGGGTAATTTCCCCCTCGGAGGGCTTCGCGAAACTGTCCGCTCGGGGGATGCTGGCGATAACGTTCGTTCACTGATGTGCCCGCTGAGCGCAGTAATCGTGTTGGAGGCAGTGATGGGAGTGTCCGGTCCGATCCGGGTCGTGGTGGCCAAACCGGGGCTTGACGGTCACGACCGCGGGGCCAAGGTCATCGCCCGAGCGCTGCGCGATGCCGGTATGGAGGTCATCTACACCGGCCTGCACCAGACGCCCGAACAGATCGTCGGCACCGCGATCCAGGAGGACGCCGACGCGATCGGGCTGTCCATCCTGTCCGGCGCCCACATGACGCTCTTCGCCAAGGTGCTGGAGCTGCTCAAGGAGCGCGACGCGAGCGACATCAAGGTCTTCGGCGGCGGCATCATCCCCGAGGACGACATGGCCCCGCTGCGTGAACTGGGCGTCGCCGCGATCTTCACCCCCGGCGCGACGACTTCTGAGGTCGTGGACTGGGTCAACGCCAACATCCGGCAGCCCGCAGGGGCCTGATCGCGGCCTGACCAGGGCTGCGGGGGTTCGCGACCTCCGCGGCTCAGGCCAGTTCCTCGCTCATCGTCGCGCGCAGTCGCAGGGTGCCCACCAGGCGCTGGAAGGCCTCGGCCCAGTAGGCGCCCGCGCCCGGTGAGGTGTCGGCCGATTCCGCGGGCACCGCGGTGAGCGGGGTCGCGCGGTCGGCCTCCGCCGGGTCCAGGCAGCGCTCGGCGAGGCCCATGACCCCGCTGAAGCTCCATGGGTAGCTGCCGGCGTCGCGGGCGATGTCCAGCGCGTCCACGACCGCCCGTCCCAGTGGTTCCGCCCAGGGAACGGCGCACACGGCGAGCATCTGGAACGCCTCCGACAGGCCGTGCGAGGCGATGAAGCGCGCCACCCACGCGGCCCTCTCGGCGGCCGGGAGCACCGCCAGCAGCTTCGCGGGGTCGCCCACCGGCGCGACCGCCGTCGCCGTGGTCGGTATCGGCCCGAGCAGCGCCCGGGCCCAGTCCGCGTCGCGCTGGCGGACCGCCGCCCGGCACCAGGCCGCGTGCAGGTCGCCCTGCCAGTCGTCGGCGACCGGCAGCGCGATGATCTCCTGCGGTGTGCGGCCGCCGAACCGCTCCGGCCATGTCCCGAGCGGCGCCGCGTCCACCACCTGGCCGAACCACCACGACCGCTCGCCCCGCCCGGCCGGGGGTATCGCCACCACACCGTCGCGTTCCATCGCCGCGTCGCACTCGTACGGCGCCTCCACCACGATCCGGCCCTCCCCGGCGTCCCAGGACACGGAGGTACGGGCCCTGGCCGCCATGCGGCCGGCCAGGGCGGAGCCGGGCAGGGCGGAGAGCAGTTCGGCGGCGGTGGCCCGCACATTGCGGCTGCGGTCGGAGAGCGCCTGCTCCAGGAAGGGCTCGTCGGCGAAGGACAGGCCCTCGCGCAGCGAGTCCAGGAACATCAGGCGGTCCTCGGCCCGCTCGCCGCTCCACCCGGAACGCAGCAGTTCCAGCGCACCCTGGGGGTCGCGGGCCCGCAGGCGCACAAGCAGCGCCACCCGCTCGGCGAACAGGCCCTCGTCCCACAGCCGTCGCGCCTCGGGGCCGTTCGCCGCGCTCCCGGCGTCGGGTGCTGCCCCCGAGGCGCCCGCCCGCAGCGCGAAGCGCCAGTCCGCGTTCAGTTCCGCCAGCCACAGTCCGCGCGGGCCCGCCAGGGCGAGCGCGTCCGGTCTCAGGTCGGTGCGGGCGCGGGCGGCGTCGAGCAGTGCGGGCAGCAGCTCCGGCGGGGCCGCGTAACCGCGCCCGGTGGCCTCGCCGAGCCACTGCGGCAGCAGCTCGGCGAGATTGGGCGCCGCGCCGCGCCGGCCGCCGCTTCCGCCCGACCGGTCCGCGAGCAGCAGCCCGAGCCGCCGCCGCGCGGCGGGCGGCAGGGCGGGCCGCGGATCGTCCGGCGCCGCGGGCGGCCGCGGCCCCCCCGCGGCCCGCCCCCCCCCCCCCCCCCGCCCGAACACCGCGCCCCCCGCGGGGGGGGGCCCGTGTGCGGGGGGACCCCCCCAGCGGGGGGGGGCCCAAA
>NZ_JBHXSO010000043.1:0-78298 GCF_042714775.1 Streptomyces sp. NPDC058691
CCCCCGCGGCTGGCGCCGCAGGGGGGCCTCGCGGGTGCCCCAAGCACCGCACGCCGGCCGCGAGTTGTCGCGGCTGCGGGACCAACCCGCGCGCCGGACGTGCGGCCCGCGACCGTGAGCAGGCGGAGACGGAGCGGCAGGCGCAGCAGTCGCGGCTGCGCGATTACCAGCAGGACCTGGAGGAAGCGCGCCAGCGGGCCGAGGAGCGTCCGCAGGACGTCGAGGCGGCCCGGCTGCTGGCCCGTCAGCTGGCAAGGGCGGGGCGAGAAGGGCCAGGTGACGGGGCCTTGCCCGCAAAATAAATCTGGCCTTTCCGACCCTTTGCGCTAGAATAAGGGCAGCGGGTGAGGGGGAAGGGCCCCCACCGACGCACTACGCCTCTTGGAGAACCGCATGAACCAGCAGCCCACCGCAGCCCCTGCCGTCCACCACTTCGGCGACACCCGCGAGGCGTACGACGCCACCCAGTGCCGCGAGGACATCCGCGACGGTGACGTCCTGGTCGTCGAGTCGGCGAAGGTCGTCGGGTTCCTCGACGCCGCCTGGCCGGTCTCCATCACCGAGGAGCACGGCGAGTTCCACGCCATGGCGACCGGCGCCCCGCGGTACGCCGACGGCCGCTACGCGGCCAGCATCGAGCGCGCCCGGCAGGTCGCCGTCGCGCTCGACATCCCGTTCGATCGGACCGCCTGACCCACCCGCCGGGCGGTGGCCCACCGCCGCCCGGCAAGGTATGCCACAACAGTCAAACGTTCGACTCCCCCGGCCTCCTGGAGGACCGCATGGGCTACCTGCCCCACTTGCGCCACGACCGCGAACACCCCGACCGTCTGGTCCTGGACGCCGCTCAGCAGGCGACCGGTGTCCTGGTCGGCCTCGCCCGCGCCTGGCGCGAGGACCCCGCCGGCATCGACACCCTGCTCGGCGAGATCGCCGACCTCGAGGACCGCTCCCGCGCCGCCGTACGGGGAGGGGCCGGTCTCGCCGACTCCGTTCACGCGGTCGACCAGGTCGCCGAACAGCTCCTCGCCGAGGCCGGCGGCGCCCAGTTCCAGCTGAGCATAAAGCGCGACCGCCACGCGGCCCACCAGGCACGCCGGATCGCCGAGGAGGCCCGCCGCATGGCCGACGCCCTCGACCTCCACGCCAACACCATCACGCGCGAAGTCGAGGACGCCGAGGACCGGCGCACCGCCCGCCGCGAAGCCGAACTGGCTCAGGCGCGGGCCCTACTCGCCCCGCTCGGCCGGGACATCACTGCGGCAGAGCAGTTCGCCCCGTCCCTGTAACACCCCTGGCCGGGGGGTGGGTTATCCCGCCCCCTGGCTTGCACATGTGCCACAACTCTGTACGGTACGACTCGCCTCTTGGAGATCACGTTGAAACTCGCACCCCCTCCCGACCACGGCCTCACCGGCCGCCCCGAATGGCAGGCGCTGTGGCGGCAGTACGAGACGGTCACCCTGCCGCTGCGGGCGGCCGGACTCGTCTGCGACATCGAAACCGCCGGGAACCAGAACGTCCTGTACGTCAACCTCCCCGACGGCTCGCACCTGAGCATCGCCGACGAGCACGAGCTGCCCGGTCAGCTGGCCGACGTCAACGGCTGGCGCGTCGTGCGCGGTCACGAGGACAACCCGAACCACAGCGGCCTGCTCTACGACTCGACCGCCGATGGCGAACACAGTCGGCACGGCGCCGACGTCGTCACGATGCTCGCCGCCATCAGCCTCAGCCTCAAGGCCCTGCCCGACGCGGACACCCAGAACGCCGCGGTGGCGCTCGGCGATCTGCTGCTCGCCACCTCGCAGCGGTTCGCCGTCAGCTTCGTCGGCGTCGACGGGCAGCACATCGGACGCGGCCGGGTCATCACCGGCCCCTTCGACAGCCTCGGGGCGGCCGTCAAGGAGTACGGCTGGCAGACCCACCTCCTGGAGGACGACGGCTGGCAGCGGGTCCACGAACAGGGCGGCACCGAGTGGCCCCTGACGGTCTGGGTGCGCCGAGGCGTGCTGCAGACGGTCTTCGTCAGCCGCCAGCCCCTCCTGTGACCCCCAGCCGCCAGAGCCCGGCCCTGCACGACGCGGGGCTGGGCGTCCGCCCTCCTGGAGAGCCCGTGACCGACGCCCAGGCCCCGGCACCGGCCGCCGCCTGCTTCTGCGTCATCGCGCACCCCGTCACCTCCGAAGAGCGCGAGGAGGTCGGCAAGGCCCTCGCCTACGCCCGCCAGATCGGCGACCTCGCGGCGCTGCCGCTGCTCATTGCGCAGCTGACCGGCTCCTGCCCTGCCCGCGCCTGACCCCGTTCCGCCCCGCGCCGCCACGGCGCGGGGCGGTGACTTCTTGGAGAACACCGTGTTGACCACTCTTCCCCGCGACGTCGAGCTGACGTTCAACGACCTGCTCGCCGGCATGGGCGGGTCTTCCTCCGGCCTGGTCGAGGCCGGCTGGAGGGGCAAGCTCGCCATGAACCACTGGCAGACAGCGATGGACAGCCACGCCGCGAACCACCCCACCATCGAGCACCTGACCGCGGATGTCACCGGCTACCCGATGCGGTTCCTGCCCCGTGCTCTGCTGCTGTGGGCCTCCGTCATCTGCTTCAGAGCCGGGACGCAGATCCTCACCGACCAGGGCCTCAAGCCCATCGAGGACGTGAAGGTCGGCGACCGGGTCCTCACCCACACCGGCCAGTGGAAGCCCGTCACCAAGACGATGGTGAACACCGGCCCCACCATCACCGTCAAGGGCCACGGCCACCCCGGCCTGGAAACCACCGCCGAGCACCCCTTCTACGCCCGCCGCAGCGCCCGCGTGTGGAACAACGAGATCCGCGACTACCGGCGCCAGTACGAGGAGCCGCAGTGGGTGCCCGCCGCCGAACTGGCCGGGCAGCACTGGGCCACGCCCCGCACGTTCGGTGAGCCGCTGCCCATACCGGCTGTGCCCGGACGGGGCGCGGAGTTCACCGAACGGTTTTGGTGGATGGTCGGCCGCTGGCTCGGCGACGGGTTCCTGACCCGCATCGACCGCGAACCGGACCGTCTGCCCAAGCAGCCCCGGCTGCGGTCGCAGCCCGCAGGATCGCCCTGCGTCATCTGTGGCGAACCGGCACGCCCCCACGGCAACTCCACCACCGGACGGGTCTCACCGTACTGCTCCCACACCTGCAAGCGCGCTGGAGCAAGGCCCCGCAAGTCCGGCAGTGAGCACAAGGTGTTCATCTGCTGCGGCCGCCACGAGGCCGAAGAACTCGGTGCCGCCTTGGACGCCATCGCCCCGCCGGCCGGGCCGAGAGCGACCGGCGGAGAGCTGCGCTGGACCCGCTCCAAGTCGCCGACGGCGGCCGTGTTCATCACCGCCCACCAGGGTCTCGCACAGTGGCTGGAGGACCACTTCGGCCGCCACGCCGGCGGCAGGCGGCTGCCCGCGTGGGCTTTGATCATGCCCGAGCAGTGGCGGCGTGCCCTGCTCGACGGCTACGTGTCCGCCGACGGCAACCTCCACCGCGGCACCACCACCACGGTCCGCTGCAGCACTGTGTCCAAGCAGCTCGCCATCGGGATCCGGCTGCTCGCGGTATCCCTCGGACACGTCGCCACCTTGTACCTCAGCGACAAGCGCACCAGCGGCGTCATCGAGGGCCGCCAGGTCACCATGCGGCCCTCGTGGACGGTCACGTGGACCAAGGACCCGTCCCCGGCCCACGCCCAACACACCACCGACGAGATGCACCTGTGGACAGCTGTGAAGCAGGTCAGCCCCGCGCAGGAGTCCGCGACGGTCTACAACCTGTCGGTGGCCGACGACGAGTCGTACATCGCTGACGGCATCGTCGTCCACAACTGCACCGAGGTGTCCCCGGCCGGCGGCCGCGTTCACCCGACCGATCAGGTCGACCTGTTCGAGGTCCTGGACCAGCTCGGTGACGACGACGACGCCGAGTCGTTCAAGGCCCTGACACCGGAGGCGTTCGAGCGGACCCGGGCCACCGCCTGGTGCGTGGTGCGGGCCTGCGAGGCCAAGCGGTTCCCGTACGTCGTCATCGAGAACGTCGTCGAGTTCGCCCAGTGCTGGGTCCTGTTCAAGACCTGGGTCAGGGCCATGACGGAGCTCGGCTACGAGGCCCCGCAGATCCTGTGCGCCACCTCCGCGCACGTCGGTGACGACGACAACCTGCGCGCCCCGCAGTGGAGGGACCGCGTCTACGTCGTCTTCCGGCTCAAGGGCATGCCCAAGCCGGACCTGGAGCCCCGTCCGGCGGCGTTCTGCTTCGAGTGCGGCAAGGACGTCCGCGCGAAGAAGGCGTGGTTCGACCCGCGGGTCCGCGTCGGCAAGTACCGCCGGGACTACAACTACCGCTGCCCGAATGTCCGCTGCCGTCACGCCGAGGTCGAGCCGTACGTGCGGCCGGCCGCCTCGGTCATCAACTGGGACGACCTCGGGCAGCGCATCGGCGACCGCAAGAAGCCGCTCGCGCCGACCACCATGGACCGCATCCGCGCGGGCCTGGCCAAGTTCCCCCACACGCCCAGCTCGATCACCCTCAATCACGGCAAGGACGGCACGGACCGGGCCTTCGCGGTGGCCGACCGGCCGTTCACCACCCGCACCATCAAGCAGGGCGAGGCGCTGCTCGTGCCGACGGGCGGCAGCTGGAACACCGCCTGCAGCGACGTCGCCGAGCCGATGCGCACTCGCCTGACCCGGGAGAGCGAGGCCCTGGTCACGGTCGACCCCGAGCCGTTCGTGATCACCTACCGGCAGAACGCGAACCCGGCGCCGGCCACCGAGCCGGTCACCGCCGTCACCGCGCAGGGCAACCATCACGGCCTGGTCGTCCCCGGCGGGCCGGTCCCGCCGGAGCTGCGCAACGCCCTGGTCATCCCGTACCGCAAGGCCGCCGTGAAGACGGCCGCCGAACCGGTGCACACGCTGTCCACCCGCGACTCGGCCGCGCTACTGAACACCGCGTCTGCCGTGGAGGACTGCTACTTCCGGATGCTCAAGCCCCGCGAGCAGCTCGGCGCCCAGCGGTTCCCCCACCGGACCATCGTCGTCGGCAACCAGGCCGAGCAGACCATGCAGGCCGGAAACGCGGTGTCGGTGAACGTCGCCCGGCACATCGGCGAGCGCATCAAGGCCGCCCTGTAGGCCGCCGGCGGGCCAGGACCTCAACCGGCCTGGCCCGCCCCCCTGCCACCACCCCGCCCCGTCCTCTTGGAGAGCACTGTGACCACCACCGATCACCGCGTGGAAGCCGCCCGGCTGCTACGCGAAGCCGAAGCCACGTACCGCGACTCCACCACCCGGCCCCAGCAGATCGCCTTCGGTGAAGAGCCCGTCGACCGGGCCCTGCGCGTCGCCGGACTGCTGACCGCCATGTCCCACGCACACGCCGCCCTCGCCGTCCCGGCTCTCGGCGACCAGATGTGGCTGGCGTCGTACTCCGGGATCCCGCTCGGCTACTACACCGGCCGCGACGCCGCGCAGAAGCACTGCGAGGACGAGGCCCGCACCGTCCAGAACCGCGAAGGCCCCCTGCAGTGGGCGCGCGACGAGGACGAGGACGAGCCCGACGCCCGCTGGGAGCTCACCGCGGTGTTCTCCTTCGCGACCGAGCGCACCGGCTACATCGTCGCCGCCATCACCCCCGCCGCCGCCTACGACCCGCAGGAGGAGCTGTGACCAACTCGTGGGCCCTTCGCGCACCCTGCCACGGCATCGGCGCCTTCGCCCCCAACGAGGACGCCTGGAGCACCCAGGCCGACCTTCTGCGCATGTGCCAGGGCCTGCTCGGTACCTGCGGGCCGTGCCCGTTCCGCGCCGAGTGCATCGCCACCATCAAGCCCGTCCAGGCCATGTTCGACGGCATCGCCGGCGGCCGCCTGTGGTGCAACGGCGTCGTCATCGCCGCCCTCGAAGACGTCAGCGACGCGGAGCTGGCCGAGCCGAAGCTGCGCGCCTCCTGCGGCACCGAGGCCGGAGCCAGAGACCACAACCGCCACGGCGAACGCGCCTGCGCCGCCTGCCGCCAGGTGGCCCGCCAGGTCACCGCGCGCCGCAAGGAGGAGAAGGCCCGGCAGCCCGGACAGCTCGCACTCGACATCGCCGTCTGACCCCTTCCCACCGCCCCGCCCCCAACCGGGGGCGGGGCCCGGCCCGAACGCCTCTGGAGACGACCATGCCCCGCACCACCGCCCGCCCCTTGCGCCAGGTCCTGCAGCCGATGATCGCCGGCGCGGTCCTTGCCACCTCCCACCCCGCCCTGACCGCCGACAGCATCGAGGTCGACCGCATCGAAGACGGCGTGGGCCTGCGCGTGTTCCTGTACCACTCGGCCCCCGGCCAGTTCGAGCAGTGGGCCAGCGCCATCGGCGCCCCCGACCTGGGCGCGCCCCGACAGACCAGCCGCGCCAACGAGATGAGCCGCCAAGCAACCGGCCGCATCGGCACCACCCCCGTGGAGGTCACCTGCGTGACCCTCCCCAGCGAATGGGTCTGGCGCGCCGGGGACAGCCCAGACGTCCACGCCCGCGACCGCACCAACCACGCCGTCGCCCGCTGCGGCCGCACCATCACCGGCGCCGCCGACCCCGCCCACTGGGACCTGCTCGGCCACCGCTGCACGGACTGCTTCCACGCCGACATCGGGGGCCCGATGTGATCCGCACCAAGAACCGCGCCTGCACCGGCAAACGCCGCCACGACAGCCGCGAGGACGCCGAGGACCACCGTCAGCGGCTCATTGCCCGCGGCTCCATACGCCTGACCACCTACCCGTGCCGCAACCGCGACTGCGGCGGCTGGCACGTCGGCCACCTCCCCAAGCCCCGCACCACCCGCTGACCCGACCCCTTTTGGAGACCTCGTGGACCACATCACCACCCTCGGTGTCCGCCTCGGAGAACGCGCCGCCGGATCGTGGCAGGAAGAGGCCGCCGTGTGGCTGCTCGCCTCGCACGGCCACTGGCTGCCCGAGCTGGCGCGCGCCCAGATGGTCATCGCCGACGGCGACAGCCAGTTCCGCATCGCCTGGCGCCAGGTCGCCTCCGCGTGCCTGACCGCCGGCGACGGCCAGCTGGTCGGCACCCTGTCGGAGTGGCAGGTCCTGCGCCTGGCCTGCGTCCTGACCGGACGCCACGTCCTGGGCCTGTCCGACCTCGCCTCGCTCGACGAGAACAACAGACGCCTGGCCCTGCACGCCGTGGCGTGGGCAGCCGGCGGCCGCGCATGGGCCGACACCCTCGACCTCCTCGGCGACTGAACCCTCCCCCAAGCCGGGCCGCGCACCGCGGTGACCACCACCCCCGCGGGCGCGGCCCACTCCCACACCCCACTTCAAGGAGCAGAGCCCCCATGGAAACCACCCGCCGCGCCCAGCTCGTCATGGACGTCCTGCGCCACGCCGCCGCCGCCGACCACGACGAGGCGATGCGGCTGATGGGCGAGATCGCGCAGGCCAGCGACGGCAACCAGATGTACGGCGTGTGCTGCGGCCTCGCCGAAGCCGGGCGGCAGGCCCTGGTCCGCATGTACGGGCACCCGTCCCGCGAGGGGCTGTGGGCGCTGACCGCACCCGACCCGGCCGACGGCCTCCGCCACCCCGCGCACACCTTCGCCCTGCGCTTCATCACCGCCTTCATCAACGGCGACTTGCCGACCTGCCAGGCCCTCTACATGACGGCCGCCCGCGCCAGCGCCGAGGACTACGCGCACTCCGTCACCGCGATCGTCGGCTACGTCGCCCGCCTCGCCCAGATCGCGCTGGAGGAACCGGCCGCCGACGTCGAGACGGCCGCCGCCCACCCGCACTGACCCCCGCCCCCTGATCCGGGCCGCGCCCGCGGTGCCCACCACCCCCGCGGGCGCGGCCCACACCACCGACCCAAGGCGCACGTCCCCGTGCAGACAGCCCTGTTCGAGTCCGAACCACCGCCCCTGCCCGGACGCGCGATACCGAAGGGAGGACGGTCCCCGCTGGTGATCGGCGTGGACCCGGCGCTGACGTGCACGGGCATCGCCGGCGACGGATGGGCTGATGCCCTGCGGCCCAAGAAGCTGCGCGGCCACGAGCGGATCCGGTGGCTACGAGAGGAAGTCCGCGACCGGACCCGCCGGGCCGACCTGGTCGTCATCGAGGGCGCGGCGTACGGGCAGGGCGCGCAGGCCGGGCACCACGAGCTGGCCGGCCTGTGGTGGATCCTCACGCAGGACCTGTACGACCAGGGCATCCCGTACGCGGTGGTGAACCCCCACTCGCGGACCATCTACGCCACCGGCAGTGCGAACCCGGCCAAGGACTACCCGAAGGAGAAGCGGAGGCGCATCACCAAGGGCATGGTCCGTGACGCGGTCGCCCAGCGGTACGGCATCGAGTGCGGGGGCCCGGGCGTGTACGACCAGGCCGACGCGTACATCCTTGCCGCTATGGGCCTGCACTGGGCGGGCTGGCCGCTCGCGCCGGTGCCGGATGCCCACAGCCGGGCGCTGGAAGCGGTGCCCTGGCCCGAGCAGCCGGCGGAACCCGCAGCCGCCTGACCTGCGGCAACGTGGAAATTTTGCTTGACCCCCAACGGGAATGAAGTAGAATAAGGGCAGTGGGGCCGACAGTGGAGCGGCCCCCACCACGGCAGGAGGGGGCGACGATGATCCACACATACAAGGCCGGGGACAGGGTGGAACATGCCCAGGTCGGGGACAGCGGGACGATCCGCGAGGTGAAGACCAGCTGGAAGCGTCAGGCCAGCGGAAACACCACTCCCACCCACAAGTTCACCGTCGACTGGGACAACGGACCGCAGGGCCAGCTGTGCGGCGTCCGAACCTTCGCGAAGTAGGAACCCGCCATGGCCGCCACCTGCAGGCGGGCGGCCACCACCAAGGAAGGAAGTGCAGAGATGAGCACCGAGACCACGAAGACCTGCCGCGGCTGGGGCGAGGCGTGCGGGAACCCGCTCCCGCAGGCCGGTGACCTTTGCCCCGACTGCCACGCCGCACGCCTGGACGCGGAGTCGCCCCGCATCCCCAACTGACACCGGACCCGGCACCCGAGATGTGCCACAACACTTAATCGCCTCAAATGTGGGAGAGGGGAGCGGCCCCCCTCCCCACCAACGGCCTCTTGGAGGAAGCCATGTTCACCATCAGCCAGACCGACCGCCTCGCCGGGCCGTACGCGCTCGGCGTCACCGGCGAGACCAGCGACCGCCTCGCCGACGTCGTGGACGGCCCGCACCTGCCGGCTCTGCTCGCCGAGCGGTACGAGTTCGGCACCGAGTCCGCCGCGACGGCCGCGACCGCGATCAACGCGGCCCTTCACGACAGCTGGCGGGCCACCGCCTACGGCGAGGACTACGCGGGGTGGATCGGCCGCATGCCCGACTCGCTCCTCAAGTGCGTCGTGGACACAGCCGCCCGCGCCGAGGACGACGAGTTCGGCGCTGTGCACGAGCTGCGCATGGCGCGCCTGATCCTCTCCGAACTCGCTGTCGTCATCCGCCACCGCTGACCCGCACCGGGGGCCGCCACCGCGGCGGCCCCCGGTCTCCTCACCCGCCGGGAGATACCCGTGAACCCCCTGCTCGCCCTGTTCGCCGCCAACCTCGGCGAAGACGACGCCAACCGCACCGCCACCATCGGCGACAGCCTCTACGTCTGCTTCGGCAACGACCCGGCCGTCCTGAAGATCACCTGCGTGCCGCAGGGGTCCGGCGAGGTCAAGGTCACCTTCCAGACCACTCACCCCGAGCACGGCCCGATCGACTCGGTGAGCTTCACCCAGACCAGATCCCAGGACTTCTCGGCCGCCCTGGAGCGGCTGGAGGCCTACCAGAGCATCTGGTTCTTCTGACCCCGCTACGCCGGCCGCCCACCCGCCCAGGGGGGCGGCCGTCCTGCTCTACCCACTGCACCTTCAACCACTGGGAGAAAGCGATGAGCACTATCCGCGCCATTCGCCTCGACGTCGACGGCCGCATCACCGACCTCGAAGTGACCGCAGCCGACGTCCGGTTGGCCCTGCGCCCGGTCGTCGACGGCTTCGTCGAGATCGCCCACTACGGCCGCGCCGACGGCAGCTGCCGGCTGTCGGTGGCCGTGAACGAGGAGGGCTTCGCCCTGGGAAAGCAGCCCAACGTCTTCGCGACGTCGCTGGTCGCCGCCGTCCGCCTGCAGCAGCTGCGGCGGCCCCTGGTCGGGGACGTCGTCCTCCTCGGCGGCCTGAACCACGCGCTGCAGCACACCGACGTGCCCGACCCGGTCCGCGAGGTGCTGCCGAAGATCGTCGAAGCCCTCAAGGCCCGCTACGCCGCCGCCACTTCCTGACGTATCCGCCCGTACGGCGGCCGGGCCCACCACGGGCCCGGCCGTCCGCGTCATGCACCCGAGAGGACACCCCGTGGATCCCAACACTCCTGCCCTGTACGTCCAGCCGAACGGCCACACCGAGTTCTTCTACCTGGACGGCGCACCCGGGCGGCAGGAGTCCGACATCGCCGACGAACTCGACGGCCAGGTCACCGCCTGGCGGCTCGGCCGCCACCTGACCGTGCACACCGCCGACCACACCTACCGGCGCACCCGCAACGAGGTGGTGCGGGCGGCCTGGCGCGAACTCGCCGGCGGGCCCGTCCCGGACCTGCGCGGCCCCGCCATCGTCACCGGCCCGGAGCGCCACGACGGCCTGCTGCAGCCGCTCTCGGCCGAGGGCGTCGGGCGCGTCCAACGTCACGCCCACCAGGTGCGCTCGTCGACCACCCGCTACCCGCAGATGTCCGCCGCCCAGGACATCGGCGCCCGCGACCTGCAGTGCGATGCGCACGCGGTGCACCACGACCGCGACAGCGGCCGGTGGGCGTTCGTCGTCCTGGACGGCATCGGCGACGAGGACGAGGTACGCGAGCACGTACGGACGTGGGCGCCCGCCCTGGCCCGCGAAGCCGCCGCCTCGGGCGACCCGGTAGGGGCGATCGCCCAAGTCCGCGAAGGGATCGCCGGACGGCTGCGGCGGCGTTGGCACTACATGGACCCGGGCGCGGTCGCAGTCGTCGCCGTCCACCACCGCTTCGACCCGGTGCTGCTCCTGGCCTGGTCCGGTGACGCCCGCGCCTACCGGCTCTCCCACACGGCCGGTCTGCACCCGCTAACGAAGGACCACAACTTCGCTCAGGAACTGCGGGACGCCGGCCGCGAGCCCAAGAAGTGGGACCACAACTCGGTGACGGCGAACCTCGAAGCGGGCGACATCGGCCACGCCGAAGTCGACGTCGACGTGGTCGCGCAGCTCCTGCTGTGCTCGGACGGGGTGTACCACCCGCTGGAGACCCACGAGCCGGGCTTGCTGGAGGCCGTCGCCGAGCTCGCGCTGGACGCGAAGGACAGCGCGGCCTCGCTGGTGGCCGAGGCCCTGGCCGCGGGCCGCATGCACGGCGAGAAGTGCGACAACGCGACCGCGCTCGTGGTGGCGTTCCCGCGCCCGCTGACCTGATCACACCCCACCTGACCTGGGAAATTGCCCGGCCAAATCTGGCCTCTCACCCAAAGTACGGTAGAATAAGGGTGCGAGGCCGGGGGGAGGGTCCCCCCACCAAACCGACCCCTTGGAGAGCAACGTGACCGGCACCTCGACCCTCATGCCCCTTCCCCCCTACCCCGGCCTGGACGTCACCGACATCGTCGCCCGCCACGACGTCACCGGCGCCGACGTCCGCAACGCCACGGCGCTGGTCAACCAGGCCCTCGACGCCGCCTTCGAGCCCGACCCGGAGTTCGTCCGGATCGACTGCGTGCGCGGCCTGACCCGCGAGCAGTTCACACAGCTGGCCTGCAGCTGCTTCTACGGCTCGCTGTTCGAGATCGCGCTGATCGCCAAGAGCCTGTGGCTCGTGACCAACGACATGCACGTCTACGTCGGCCAGATCAGCCGCTGACACCCCGCCCGGGCGGCGGGTGACCCCCCGCCGCCCCACACCAGGTGTGCCACAACCTTCAATCGATTGCCTCTTGGAGAAGAGCATGACCACCCTCGATCCACCCCGCCGCCGCTGGGTCGTCGCCTTCAACGACGACGCCTACGCGATGCGCATCGTCGCCGCCGAGCCCGCCCCCCAGGACCAGGGCGCCCGCGACGACCTGCGCATCGAGCTGTGGGCCGTCTGCCTGTCCTCGTACGAGGTGGACGCCGCCACCGGCCAGGAGGCCCGGCGCGCCGCCCGTCAGCTGCACGACGTCGACCGCATCCGCAGCGTCCGCGCCCGCCAGCAGGACTGCCGCTCCCAGGGCCGGCCCGCCCCGCGCGGCCGCCGGCTGTTCGGGATCGCCGGGCAGTCCCTCGCTCACGCCGCGCAGGACCTGGAGCTGACCCGCCGGGCCGTCCGGCGCGCCGACGCCATGGCCACGGCCGCACTGCGGGCCGGGTTCCAGCACCGGACCTGGCGCCAGCGCCAGCTGACGTTCGAGCAGTACGCCGACGAGATCCCGGCCACCGCCGCGGCGGTCCTCTACCAGTACGCCGCGCTGGTCGTCGCCGGCCGGACCGAGGAAGCCGTGGCGCTCCTCGTCAACACCCTCGCCGCCGCCAGCTCCGACCTGTAACCCCACCCGACCACCGGGCCGGGCCCCGCAACCGCGGGCGCCCGGCCCCTTCCATGCCCGGAGGAATCCATGACCACCCGTTCCCTCATCGCCCGCCCCACCGCAGACGGCGGCTTCGCCGGACGTTACGTCCACTGCGACGGCGAACCCACCGCCCGGATCTTCGCCCTCGCCGACGTCGTCCTCAACGTCCACGGCGGCGACGTCGAGGCCGCGGCCCGAGCCCTGCTCGACGAGCACCCCAACGGCTGGGTCAGCCTGCCCGGCAGCGACGACGCCGGCGAGTGCTTCTGCCACAGCAGCCAGGAGAGCCAGCGCATCGACATGGGCCTGCTCACCCAGAAGGACACCGCGGGCGGGAACCTGGAGTACGCCTACGTGCTCCACGCCGACCGCATCGACGTCTACGTCCCCGACGACGACGGCACCAACTGGACCCGGCAGCGCCGCGTGTTCTGGCCCGAGGCGCCCGACGCCAGCCCGGCGCAGCAGACCGCCGCCGACCCCAGGATCCAGACGCGGGTCTGCATCGACGACTTCCTCGGCCCGTTCGACGCGAAGGTGGACCCCACCAATCGGTGGAACGGCTTCCTGTCCCCCTTCTTCACCCTCGACACCGCCCGGCAGCTCGCCGCCCGCACGCAGCAGCTCGCCGACGAGAGCGGCCACGACAGCGTCGACACCATCCACGTCATCGACGGCGGCACCCGCGCGGGCGAGCCCCGCGCGGTCGTCGTCCACGTCAGCTGGCAGTGGCACGAAGAGAACACCGGCGTCTCGATCATCGAGCCCAACTCCGAGGGCTTGTACGGCATCGGCGGCTGGTCATGGTGCTGGGACTTCGCCTCCTGGGTGTGCACCTGCGGCACCCACACGGACTGGCACGAGCTGCAGTGCGAGGACTGCGGCCTGCCCCGCCCGGAGGCCGCAGCCGCCCCCGTCGCCGAGGCGGAAGCGACCGGATGACGACCATCGCGCCCCGACAGGCCGACACCCCCGTCGACCAGCCGGCCGAGGCCGAGATCCCGCCGGTGGTCCTGCTGACGCTGCGGACCTACCGCATCGGCGTCGACGGCAAGGTCACCGACGAGCAGCCGCGGCGCGAGATCACCAGCGCGCAGGACCTCCCCCCGATCGGGTCGGCCTGGGACTGGCCGCCGTGCCAGTGCCCGACCCACGCACCGGGCCTCCACCAGCCCGTGTAACACCGCCCATCCAGCGCCCCGCCGCCCCGGCCGACCACGGCCCGGGTGGCGGGGCGCCGCCATGCCCACACCCTTCAAGGAGCAACAGATGGACCAGCTCGACCTGTTCGCCGCGCAGACCCCGGCGACCCCCGCGCTGGCGCCTCACCCGGCACCTGCACCCCGCCCGGTCGTTGCGGCCGACGACGAGCCGGACAGCCTGTTCACCGAGGACATCCCGGCGACCTTCACCGCCCGCCCCGCCCCCGCACCCCGCGCGGCCGCACCCCGCCGGGTCGCGGCGGCCGCCGCCGACCCTGACGGCCTGTTCGCCGACCCTCGCCCCGAGCTGCCGTCCGTGCAGACGCCCATCCCCGCGCGGCGCGGCGTCACACCGCTGCTGATCGGCAACCCCCGCGAGGCAGGGCAGCGGCTTGGCGAGGCCGTCGCCGACACCTGGCACGGCTCCAACTGGGGCGGCTACCGCATCGACATCCCCGTCAGCATCGTCGCCGGCCTGGCCCTGTTCCCCATCAAGGGACACACCGAGGACGTCACCCGCATCATCAGCACCTGCTCGGACTGGGAGCTGCTGCAGGGCTACCGCGAGATCTACACGGCGACCTGGGCCAGCCGCCCCGACCTGGGAGCCCGCATGGCCCCGCTGATGGCCTGGCTCACCGAGGACGGCGTGGAGGAGAAGGCCCACGCGGTGCGCCGGGTGACCGACACGGCACTCAGGTACGGCGTGCTGCAGATGACCGGCAGCCCCGACCCGTACCTGCGATCCGACACCGATGTGATGTCGTGGACGATCACGTCGCTGCGCTCGCACGGCGCCCGGCAGGGCATGGGCGAGTACCACACCCCGCCCGAGCTGTGCGAGGTGATGGCCGCGATGACCTGCCCGGAAGTGCCGCGCAAGGGCGAGCGGTACCACGAGCCCGCTGGCGGCACGGGCGGCATGTTCCGCGCGCTGGCCCAGCACCTGCGCCACATGAGCTGCGACCCCGCCGACTACCAGTGGTGGCTGAACGAGCTCGACCCGCTCGCGGCCGCCGGCGCGGCCGTCAACGCGATCGTGTGGGGGCTGGGCCCCAACGTCGTCATAGCCTGCGGCGACACCCTCGCCGACGGCGGCCTGGCGGACCGCGCCGCGCGGGAGCGGGTGCACCTGTTCGCGGAGCGCGACGAGATTCTCGGCCGGCTCGCGGTCGCCGAGGCCTTCGAGGAAGCGATCAGGCTCACTGACCGCCTCATGGCAGGCGCATAGGGCTCTGACCTGCGGAGACGTCGAAATTTTCCTTGCCTCCCGCACGAAGTGCGCTAGAATAAGGGTGACGGGCAAGGGGGAAGCGCCCCCTACCACCGACGCGAGGAGAGCGAATGAGCGTGCAACAGACGCACTCGATTCACCACGACGACTGGGAGCTGAGGTTGCGCGCCGAGGGCGACGCGGCGATCGCCGAACTCTGGACCTTCGGCGCCAATCTGAGCGAGACGACACTGAACACCGTCGGCGCCGTCACTGTCACCTCCGAGTTCGCGCCGCACGTCAGGGGTGATCAGCGCACGAAGTGCTCCGAGAACTGCCGGTGCGGCTGGGAGCTGAAGTCGCGCAAGGAGGTTGACACGGCGATCGCCGAGGTCTGGGCCTTCGGCGCCAAGCTCAGCGAGACGGCGCTGGACACGACGGGTACCGGCGAAGTCACCGTTCGAGTGGCCTGATCCCACCGCGGGCGGCGGATGACGCCGCCACCCCCATCCGAATGTGCCACACCAATCCACCGTCACCATCGTGCGAGGAAGGCAGTCCATGTACCAGCCCGGCCAGCGCGTCGCCCTCGTCAACACCACCGACTCCCACACCGAGCTCCGCCCCGGCGCCGCCGGCACTGTCCGCTCCTTCAACCACGCACTCCAGCAGCTCAACGTCGCCTGGGACAGCGGCTCCCGGCTCTCGCTGCTCCTCGACGACGGCGACGAGGTCCGCCGCATCGCCTGACCCCGCACCACATCCCCCGGCGCCCCGCCCCCCGGCCGACCACGGCCCGGGCGACGGGGCGCCGTCACACCCACACCCCAAGGAGCAACCGATGGCCCAGCTCGACCTGTTCACCGCCGCGACGCAAGGCGCCCGCACCTGGGCCCTTCGAACCCGGACCCTCGCCAATCGCTCACCGTGCGACGACCAGGAAGCCGCCCTCCGGGTCGCCGCCGTGCACTTCGACTCCGCCGCCGAATACCTCGTCCACGGCGACACGGACAACGCACGCACCGCCCTGCGCACCGCGCACAACTACGGGGCCAGCGAAGAGGGATCCGCCCCCAAAGTCGCCGCGGCCGCCAGCTCCCTCCTCGCCGGCCTCACGGCCTGACCCCACCAGCCCCCCGCCCGCCACCAGCGGGCGGGGCCGCACCACGTCAACCACCCAGCACCACCAGACCCCTTGGAGAACACCATGCAGCTCGCACCCTCAGCCCTCCACGCCGCCGGCGAAGCCGTCGCCCACCTCCTAGGCCCCTGGGAACTCGCCGACCCCGGCTACGACGGAACCGTCCACCTCCACGGACCCCTGGAGCGCCACATCGGCATGCGCCTCATCCAGGGCGGCAACACCGTCCAGCTGTGGGTCACCGGCGGCACCCAGCCCGCCGACCACCAGCCGGGCAGCGACCTCGTCCCCCTGCCGAAGGGACAGGCGTACAACACCGCCGTCCACCTCAACTCCCTCACCGAGGAGCAGGACCCCGCGGTCCTCATCTACACCGCCCTCTCCGAGAACCTGCTGCCCGTCTTCGACGCCAAGCCCAGCCGCGTCGGCCACCGGCCCTGGGAGACCAGCATCGAGGCCGACGTCGAGGCGACCGTCCAGGCCGCAGCCGCCGCCGGCGTCGACGTCGGCGATCAGCCCGAGCCGCAGCCGCAGCAGGAGCCGGAGCCCGCAGCCGAGCCGGCGGCCACGCCCGAGCCCGCACCGCAGGACCCCGCCGACGAGCTCGCCGCCAAGCGGACCCGCAAGCGCACCACCACCAACCCCGCCCCCGCGGCCGCTGCCGCTGCCGACAAGCCCAAGCCCGCGCGCCCGGCCCGCAAGCGCACCAGCACCAAGCCCGCCACCTCCTGACCCGCAACAACCGCCCGGGCCGCCCACCCCACCAGGTGGGTGGCCCGACCCGTACCCCGAGGAGAACACGATGCCCAGACTAGGTGTGGTGTCTCATGACGTTGGTTCCTCGAAGTCCTCGATGGTGAGCTGCCGCGGGAGGACGCCGAGCGGTTCCGGTGGCTGGTCGAAGCTGACGCGGCAGTCGCTGCCGGAGGTTCGGGTGATCGGCGGCTTCCCGCCGAGGGCGGTGTGCGGCCGCTCGTGGTTGTAGTAGTTGAGGAAGTCCGCGAGTGCGACGCGGCGTTCGTGCTCCGAGCTGTAGTCGCGCACGTAGGCCCACTCCCGTGCCAGGGTGCCGTTGAAGCGTTCGACCTTCCCGTTCGTCCGCGGAGTGTAGGGGCGGGTGCGCTTGTGCTTCGTCTTGGTCGTAGCGAGCGCTCCCGCCCAGGCTCTGGACCGGTAGCACGCCCCGTTGTCGGTCAGGATCCGACGAATCGGGGAGATGTCGTGGGCGGCGAAGAACGCGACGGCACGGTGCCAGAAGGCGGCTGCTGTGACAGCTCGCTCGTCCTCGAGTGCCTCGGTGTAGGCGAGCCGGGAGTGGTCGTCGAGAGCGGTATGGAGGTAGGTGTAGCCGACCTTCCCGGTATCGGGACCGATGCGCTTGGAGGCCCGTGCGGCCTCGGTGCCCACTCCGTGTATCCGCCAGCCTCCGCCGGCTGGGATGCGTCCGAGCTTCTTGATGTCGACGTGAAGCAGGTCGCCGGGGCGCTCGTGCTCGTACCGGATGACCTCGCGCAGTTGCTCCCCGGTCGGGGGGTCGAGGTCGCGCAGTCGGTTGAGTCCTCGTCGGACGAGGATGCGGTGCACGGTGGCCGGCGCCACGGTGATGCCGTGCAGCCGCTCCAGGTCGGAGGCGAGTCGGGCGGGCCCGTGCTTGGTCTGTCTCCGCAACGCCTCCACCAGGTCCTCGACGTGCTGCACGGTGCGGGCACGACTCGTGAATGGGCGCGAGGAATGGTCGAGGAGGCCGGCCTCTCCGTGGGCCCGCCAGCGTGCGTACCACTTCGCCAGACAGCGCCGGGAGATGCTCGCTTCGGCGGCCACGTGGGCGATAGGCCGACCCGCGTCGATGCGTAGGCAGAGGCGTAGTCGCCCCTCCGGGGTCAGCGGTGCGTTGCGGTGCCCGGCCATCGGCCCCCGCCACCTGGTCGTGCCATGTGTCCCCCGATGCGGTGATCCAGAATGCTATGGAACTTCCCTGGTGAAGCGCGGCCCTGGCAGCGCCGAGATCCGCGCAGGTCAGCCAGGCGCTCCGATCTGAGTCTCGGATGGCGACCGGGCGCTGGAGTCTTGGTCGCCGTGGCCGTCGCGGTTGCCCAGAGCTCGGAGGAGGACGAAGTCGAGGCGGCCGATCTGCCGGAGCCGGATCCCGAGACTGCCTCAGGACTGTCGGCTGAGAGTTCGGCACCTACGCCCGAAGCGGACGGGCGAGGCGTTCGGTCAGGAACTCGCGCTCGGCGTCGTTGTAGGTCAGCTCCAGTGCCTGGCGGTAGGCAATCGAGGCTTCCTGCCAGCGGCCCAGCCGATGCAGCAGGTCCGCCTTGATCGCCGGCAGGTACTGGTATCTCGCGAGCCGGCCGTCCTTCTCCAACTCCGCAACCTGTTCCAGCGCCTGCACTGGCCCGGCGACCATCGAGACCGCCACCGTGCGGTTCAACGCCACCACCGGTGAGGGCCACACCGACAGCAGCTCGTCGTACAGGGTCACGATCTGTGGCCAGTCCGTCAGGTCGTAGGACGGCGCCTCGGCGTAGAGCGAGGCGATCGCTGCCTGCAGGACGTAGCGGCCCGGTCGCCCGCAGCGCAGCCCGTCCACGATCAAATCATGCGCCTCGGCCATCGCCGAGCGGTCCCAGAGCGATCGGTCCTGGTCCTCCAGTCGTAGCAGGCGACCGTCGTCGTCGACCCGGGTGGCACGCCGGGCGTCGGTGACCAGCAGTAGAGCGAGCAGCCCCCGCACCTCCCGCTCGTCGGGCATCAGCTCCCGCAGCATCCGGGCCAGCCGTAGCGACCGGTCCACCAGGTCCCTACGCACCAGCGATGCGCCGGACGGCGCGGTGTGCCCGGCGGTGAACAGCAGATGGATCACGCCGAGCACCGCGCGCAGCCGATCCGGCAGCTCGGCCGCCCCCGGCAGCCGGAAGGGGATCCGCGCAGCCGAGATCTTCTTCTTCGCCCGCGTCATCCGGGCGGCCATCGTCGGCTCCGGGACCAGGAACGCCCGAGCGATGTCGGCGGTCGTCACCCCGCACACCAGCCGCAGCGTGAGTGCCAGTTGCGCCTCCTGCGCCAGCGCCGGATGGCAGCACATGAAGATCAGTCGCAGGCGCTCGTCGGGTACCTCGTCCTGCGGCTCGGCGGCGGCCGGTTCGTCGATGGCCACCTCGTCCTCCGTCTCCTCGGGTACTACCAGCAGCGGGAGCTTCGAACGGAACGTCCGCTCGCGCCGTACCGCGTCCATCGCGCGGCGCTTGGCCGCGGTGGTGAGCCAGGCCGCCGGGTTGTCCGGGATCCCGTCGCTGGCCCAGCTCGCCAGGGCCGCGGCATACGCCTCCTGCACGCACTCCTCGGCCAGGTCCAGGTCACATGCGACGCGCGCCGTCGCGGCGAGCACCAGGGCCCAGCCGCGACGGTGCGCGTCCGCGACCGCCGTTTCGACGTCTGCCGGGGGCGTCACGCCCCAGCGGGCCGATCCGCGATGAAGCCGCCTTCGAGGGGCCGCACCTCGACGCCACCGCCCTGCTGCGTGGCGGGATTGGCCCGAGCGATCTCCAGAGCGGCATCCAGGTCGGGCGCCTCGATGACGGCGAAGCCGGCGATGACCTCCTTGGCATCGACGAACGGGCCGTCCGTCACCACGTCGCCGCGGATCGAGGTCGCCGTGTCGGCGGCGGGCTGCAACGCGAACGCCGCCATCAGGGCGCCGGACTTCACCATGTCCTCGAAGTGGCGGTCATGGGCCTGCCGCGCCCCGGGAACGGCCTCCTCGACGTGGGCCTTCGCGTAGATGAGGATCGCGTACTGAGCCATGGCGGCCGTCCTTCCAGGTGGCTGTTGTTGCCCGACACCCTTACGTCGAACGGCCAACCCCGATTCGACAGCCCTCCTCGAGATTTCTTCGGCCGATACCCCGCAAGCCGACCACCACCCAAGCAGACGCGGCGGACCAGTGAGGAATCGGCCCCGCCGGTCCGTCGCCGATCTCGTCGACCGGGCCGGCGAAGAGGCTAACTCCTTCCTGACCACGTCCCCCTTGTCGAGCGAGGGGCGTGCACTCCGGCCGCCGATGACAACGGGTGGACTTCCATACGAAGGGTGTCGCCACTCGCGGAACCAACCTCATGAGACGGCACAACTAGGCGACCTGAGCACGTCGATGTCCTGGCCGACGTCCTCGCCGTCCTCGGCGCCGAGACCCGCGTGCGCACCCAGGAGGTCCTGCAGCGCCTCGCGCAGCGCAACCCCGGCCAGTACAAGGGCTGGACGCTCGGCGACCTCACCAGCGTGCTGGAGGAGGCCGACGCCGCCCCGTACAAGTCCGAGGGCCTCATGGTGGTCGCCCTCAAGCGCGTCGAAGACGCCATCGCAGCCCGCGACGAGGCCGAAGGAGAGTGAGGGAGGCGCCAGGGAGGCGGGGAGTTCTCCCCGAATACCTCCCTCGCCGCCCGCAGCCCTGTTGATCAGCGCAAATGATGTTGTCAGGGAGGCGGGGAGGCAGGGGTACCCGCCATCTGAGTACCCCTGTGGAACGGGTTTGCGGGCGCCCCACACAGCCTCCCTCCCTGCCGCACCCGTAACGGGCTGTCCCGACGACACCCCACCCCTCGCACACAGGTGGCTCACAGCGATGATGACCCCATGCAGCACAGACCCATCGGCGCGTTTCTTGCCGCCATCGCCTCGGTCACCCTCATCGCCGCATGCGGGACGAGCGACAAAGACCAGGCGCTCAGCCTCGCCGCCAAGGCGTGCGACGTCTCAACCCTCCCCGAACTCCACCTCGACCACCTGAAGGGACGCGAGGAGGCCAGGGGCAAGATCCTTCCCCGCCTTCAGGAGGACGCAGACAAGGCCGCTCAAGCGGCACGCCTGGACTCGGGTTGGCAGAAGCTCGCCACGGCCACGGACCGGCTCGCGGAGGCTGTATCCGTAACTCTGGAGCTGGAGACCCTCAAGGCAGAGGGTGGCGAGACACAAGAAGAACTCGCCAAGCAGGACCGGCTCACCGACCGCGCACAGGCCCTGGGCAGTGAGAAAGCCGCTGACGCTGTTCACGCCGAGTGCCGCAAGACCAGCGGCTCCTGAACCTGCACGCAGCGCCGCCGCCTCGCCGACACCCAAGCCGCAGCCCTCGCCGCCGACGTCAAGCCCGGCACCATCCGCGTCTGGATCCACCGCGGCAAGCTCCAGAAACACGGCCGCGACCACGCCGGCCGCACGCTCGTCGACCTCGACGAACTCCAGCAGCTCAGGAGTGCTTGACGCTCATCGTTCACAGGTGTAACACTCGCGGGAGATCACCATGCCCAAAAAGCAGGTGATTAGACCGCTTACGAAGGCCCCGTGCTCACCGAGCCGGGGCCTTCGGCATGTCACAGGTCCGCCACGGAAGCAGCGCCTGCACCCCCCGCACCAGACGGACCGACAGGATCCCGGCATACGCACACACATCGCCACAACCACACTCCTCCTCGCCGCTACCGCCGCAACCCTCACGGGCTGCAGCACAGCCGAGGGGACCAAGGCCACCGCCCCATCCGAGCCCACGCTGTCCCAGGCCGACCGCGACAAGGCCCTCGCTGACGCTGGCATCCCGCCCGTAGCGGCCGGAGCCAGGCGGGCCGCCCTCCTCGCAGCCCTGCAGGCCGTCAACCCCGGCATCGTCAAGGACCCGGACAAGGCCATCGACGCCGCACGCAACCAGTACAGCGCCATCAACAGCGGCAGCGACCGCGCCGACTGGGCCGCCGGCCAGCGCTTCACCTACCAGGGCAACGAGGTCCCCGAGGCGCAAGGCAAGGCCATCAACGAGGCGCTGAAGGCCCTCAAGTTCTGCAACGCCTGACCGCACCGACCCTGGCCCGGCCGACGCCACGAGCGAGGCCGGGCCGCATCATGCCCGGAGGACAGCATGGCCATTACGCCTGAGCAGGCCGCAGCCCTTGAGGCTGAGCAGACGAACACTGCCGTGGGCCACCGATCACAAGGTCACTTTGCTGGCGCAGGTAGAGAGCCGCCCGGGCGCAGCCGACAGCAACGGACGACGCTGGATGGAGCGCCGTCACACAGGCCTCGCTCTCGCGGCCTGCAACTGCGGCTCACGGGAAGGTCGGCGATGGCGGCGGCTGCCTGGTCGGCGTCAAGATGTAGCGCGAGGGAGTAGTAGAAGCACTCGCCGTCAGGTGCCCCTATTCGACGACGATGTCCTCGAACGATTCCAGCCGTGTCCAGCGCTTCGCAGCGCGCGCCCCAGGAGGCAGTCGGTCAGCGGCTGGCAATGGCCCCAGGTCCAGCCCCGTGATTTCTGCAACGTCAGCGACCGGCACCTGAAAGGTGCGGAAGGCGCCCAGCGGGGGAGGATCCCCGGCTCTTGCCGCTTCGGCCAGCGCGCGGGCAGCAGCATCTCTGCTGAGGTCGGGGCTTTGATCCAGAACGTACGCCGTGGATGCCAAATCGCCGTCTTGCATGAAAGCGGCGACCTTCCAAAAGCGAAGAGGTACCTGGATACCGCGGTACGGCGGATCGGAGTCCTCAAGGACTGCTCCAGTGAACACCGTCAGCTTGCGATCGAACTGCTCGGCGTGATCGAGCAGGAAGTTTTCCAGTCCCTGCCAGAGTTCTTTGCCCTGGTTGAAGATGTCCATCTGCGGGGCAGCGTTTGTGTAGTGGAATGTGTCACCGTTGGCCATGCTTGCTTCTGCCGTCGGACCCCACACCGGATCGAGCCTGCGGACCAGGTGTCCCTTGTCTAGCGGGTTGTCCCTGTACACCGGATGCCCCGCCTGCTGGCTCTCGGGAAGGCGGGGGTCAAACCGCCAGTTATCGTTGCGGGGTACGTCCATCAGTTTGACGCCGTCGATCGCAACAGCCGTGGCCGTTGCCAGACGCCGGTCTGGACGAAACACTACGCTGAAGTGTGTGTACGGCAGGATCACCGTTTCGATGCCCGGATCGGTTGGTCGGGGCAGCGGCACGGTCGACCCGAGGAAGTGCTCGTCATAGCCTTTGCGGTTCGCCAGCGATTCACGACTCACCGTTTCAGTATTCGGCGGGGGATCGAGAGGAGTGGCCATGACTCGCTACCTACCGCGCCGCTCGGGTCCGCACGTTGACATGCATCCGATGTCGCCCAAATAGCCCAACGCCAGCGCGCATGCACCAACTCAGGCGATTAGGGTTGGATCGGGAATGCGGAGAGCCGGCATCTCGATCGACCGGTTCACCCCGGCTCGACGCCCAGTTCACTGAACCCCCTGGGCGGTATCCGTTCGTACGGAAGGAGCCAGTTCATGGCTCAGAGCATGTCCATCCACATCGGGCTCAACAAAGTCGATCCCACCAAATACGGCGGTTGGGACGGCAAGCTCATCGCCTGCGAGAACGACGCTCGCGACATGGAGCAGCTCGCCAAGCAAGCCGGGTTCAAGGACCAGACAACGCTTCTCACCGCTGAGGCGACAGTCAGCAACGTGAACGCCGAGCTGCGCAAAGCAGCCAGGCTTCTGACGTCCGGGGACATCTTGCTCTTCACCTACTCAGGCCATGGCGGGCAAGTACCCGACATCAATGGGCCCGAGGACGAGCCGGACCGGCTCGATGAGACGATGTGTTTCTTCGATCGCGAGTACATCGACGACGAGCTGTACAAGGAGCTGGAAGCTTTCGCCGAAGGCGTTCGCATCCTCGCCTTCCTGGACAGCTGCCACAGCGGAACGGGGCTGCGAGTACGGCAACTTCTCACGCCAGAAGCCATGGAAGAGCAGTTCCAGACGACCGACCCCACCCAGATCGAGACAACGTCCAGGCTTATGCCTCTGGACAAGCAGGATGAGCTTTACCAGCGGGACAAGGACTTCTTCGACGCCATCCAGCGCGATCTGGACGCAAGAGACAGTCGGGAACTCGGTGCGAGCGCCCTGCTCATCTCGGCCTGCCAGGACAACCAACTAGCCGCCGACGGCCTGCGTAATGGCCTGTTCACCGGCACCCTTCTTCAGGTGTGGAACGGTGGCAAGTTCCCTGGTGGGTACAGGGCATTTCACCGCGAGATTCTCCGCCAGATGCCGGCCAACCAGAGCCCAAACTTCTTCGTGACCGGTCGGCCCAGCAACCGATTCCTTCGGCAGCGGCCGTTCACGATCTGAGGGAGAGAGACCCAAGGGGCGCCAAGGTCACCGAGGCGCCCCTCTCTCACAGATATTCAAACCGACGGCACGGAAGGCTGAACTTCAGTTGACGACGCGCGTGCCTGCTCGACGAAGCAATCCGAGCGAACAATCGGCGCGGGGGAAATCGTTCCTCGAAAAGGCCGCCTACGTGGTGACACCCGGGACGGTCGTGTTCGGTTTGCTGTACTACTTTGGCAGCACATACCGGAGTGCTTACTATGACTACTTCGGTGTGCGCGTGAGCGAACTGGAACTGGCTCCCCAGGATTACGTGATGGGCAGTACCACGGCAATCTTCCTGCCGCTGTTGATCGCCGTCGTGCTGGGACTTTTGGGCGTGGCATCATTTGTGCTGGTGGACAACCAGCTCTCCAAACGCGGGCTGGACCGGCTGCGACGCCAGGTTTCCTGGGCGCTCGTCGCAGCGGGCATCGGCCTGCTTCTGCTGGCGTTCCCGGTCTTCCTCCGGCCACGCTGGTGGCAGCAGGCGGTATCGCTGTTTCTGGCCTCGGGATGGCCGCGGGAACTACTTCCCCCCCTCATCGTTGCTTTCGGAGCGATTCTCGTCATGTTCGGCCGGCATCTTCGCCGAGACGCCAGCCGATACAGGGAGCGCGTTCGAGCCATCACTGACGGCTTGCTCATCGCGCTCGTGGCAATGACCTTGTTCTTCGATATGGCGCTCTATGCAAGTGGGGCCGGGAAAGCGGAGGCGGGCCAGGAGACGAACCAGCACTACATGAACATGACGGGGGTCGTGATCCATTCTCGTGAGCCGATTTCCACCCAGGCCTACGATGCCTGCAAGGACAAAGGAACCGGAGGAGGTTCCTATCGTTTTACTTGCGCAGGGTTCCGCGTTCTCGCCAAGTCGAAGACACGTTATTTCCTTCTGCTTGAGCGGGGAAAGGATGTCGCGACCTTGGTCCTCAAGGACGACGACAGCATTCGCGTCGTCGTGTGGAAGGCATCATGAGGCTTCGGGGGCGGGGGGAGCGACGGGCTCGGAAACCGAACCGGAAGGCACGAACGGATCCGGTTCCGTCACGGTGGCCGTCGCTGTGGCCGTCGCTGTGGCCGTGGTCGTCGCCGTGGTCGTCGCCGTGGCTGACGTGAGTTCAGGCGTCGCCTCCCGGGCCGGGTTCGTCTTCGCCGACGACGCTGTCGCCGTGGGCCGAGACGGCTGAGAAATGGACGACTCGGCGACCTTCAACTCTGCCCCAAACGTTCCCGATTCCGTCGTAATCTGCAGCTCCACCGATCCGGCACCAGCGGCCCCAAGGGTGAAGCGAATCGTGACCAGGCACGACTCCCCGGGACGTACGTCCTTCCCCCGGCATCCATCTTTGACGACCCGGTAGCTCGACCGCTGCGAAGTTCGGCCAGCCGTTCGGTGGCCCCCGCCCGGCCCGGGGGATGAGCCGGCGATAGTCGCCGATGCGTTCTTCCACAACGTGCCGGTTGCGTTGCGTACCTCGACCCCGGCTTCGGAGGACTCGCCTACGGCGACCCTGGGAAAATTGATCTCGCGGGGCGAGTCGGCGCTGGGGGCTCCCGGATATAGTGTCGAAACAGGCTCCACCGATGATGGCAAGTCGCGGCCAGCACTGCTGCAAGCCACGGCCAGAAAGCTGATGCATGCCGCCGTGCCAAGAAGGCGAAGAGCGTCGACTCGGCCCACTCTTTCCGACCGATCGGCTCCGGACATGGGCGCCTCCACTTCGGGTGTAGCTGCCGACTCTTCGAGCGTCGCACGACTGTGCACCAGTGCGGCTTGCCCTCTCCGGCAGCGCGGTGCCCGTCACTCGAACAGACGCAGTAGCGGCGCGCCGCTTGCTCCGTTTCGACATCGTCGCCGTGCGTAAACACTGAGTGCCCACGCTGTACAAAGCAGCCGTCAACGGGCTCCCTACCCTCGCCGACTCCGGATACCAAGGAGCGGGAAGCGACACATCGGCCACGAGTTAGCCCCTATCGCACCCAGTCCTACTGCGCGAGATCGCCGCCATCGAGGCCGAACGCTGCGGCCCCCACCGCGACGTCTTCGGCCTGTGCAGCTACTGGACTACGCGGCCGCGTCCAGCGCCACTGCACCGCCGAGGACCCCGGCCGCGCCCGCGGGTCACTCCGCGCCCACTACGCCCAGCCCTGGAAGTGGATGCCCTGCCCGCACGCCTGCGGCTGCGTCGACCAGCCGGAGATCCGCCCCAGCGTCTTGTACGGACTGGTCCCGCAGCTCAGCCCAAGCCGCTGGCCCCGTACTTCGCGGGTCGTTGATTCGTATGGATCGGGCTCTCCGCCAGCGTGGTTGCAGGTCCTTCTGGCTGCGCAGTGACCATGCCTGCGTCTGTCGTGGCGACGGCCGTGTTCTTGGTCACGTCATTCTTGTGTTTGGGGGACGGGATGGACTGATTGGTATCCGGCTGGGGTAGTTGGGGTTTGCATGTCGCTTGAGAAAGGTGGGGGATTCCTTTTGAGTCCTTGCCTGTTTCTTGGTTTTAGCTTTTGTGGTGATTGAGCGGGTACTTTGTCCTGCTTCCCTGGGTTGTCGAGGCCATGTGAACATTCCCCGGTTTGAGTCGTGTAGGACTCACCGATTTTTGAGGGGAATTGATGGAGCATCAGTGGAAGCCTGCTCGGCGGCGACGTCGGACGGGCGCTGCGGCCAGGGCGTCGTCGGTTGGGTTCAGACGTCGGATCGCGGTTGGGGTGGTGATGGCTTTGGCCGTCGGTTCCGCCACTGTGATCGGGGAAGCGGGCATTGCGGTGGCCGTGACGGGTGACGCGGCACGGGCTGCGGTGACCGCGTCTGCCGTGTCGTATGGTCCGGCGCAGGCGGCGGATGAGGCGTCGGCGCGGTTGATGGCGCAGTTGCAGAACCGCCGGATCGAGGTGCTCGCGCAGCGGGCGGCGGATTCGAGCACGTTCGTGAATCCGGACGGGTCGCTGACGACGGAGGCGTACGCGGGTCCGGTCCGGGTGAAACAGAGCGACGGGTCGTGGAAGGACATCGACACGTCGCTGGCGGATGTGGGTGATCATCTGCAGCCGCAGGTGTCCGTGGCGGATGTGGCGGTCTCCGATGGCGGGGACAAGGCTTTGGCGTCGGTCACAGCGGGGTCGAAGACGTTCGGCCTGGACTGGGGGAGCATGCTGCCGTCACCGACGATCGACGGCGACACCGCCTCCTATGATCTGGGTGGCGGGGCGTCGTTGACGGTGCAGGCGCTGGCGCAGGGTTTCGAGCAGTCGGTGGTGCTGGACCGGGCGCCGACGGCTCCGGTGTCCTACCGGATCCCGGTGACGCTGAAGGGCCTGTCGTTGTCCAAGGACTCGGACAGTGGGCATCTGCTACTGAAGGACACCTCGGGGAAGCTGGTCGCGGAGGCGGCGGCGCCGCATCTGTGGGATTCCTCGAAGGATGCGGTCTCGGGGGAGCCTGAGCACCAGGCGCAGGTGGACACGAGCATAGAGACGGCCGATGACGGCAGCACCACGCTGGTACTGACGCCTGATCCGGCGTTCTTCGCGCAGGATCTGACGTATCCGGTGACGATCGACCCGTCCTCCACACTGGCGGTGACCACCGACACCTGGGTGCAGACCCCCGACTTCCTCGACTCGCAGATCGGCTCGCAGGATCTGAAGTCGGGCACATTCGACAGCGGCGGCCACATCGCCCGGTCGTACCTGAAGTTCGACGTCTCACCGTTCAAGGGCAAGCACATCCTGTCGGCGACGATGTCGCTGTACTCCTACTTCTCCTCGACGTGTGCCACCGCTGGCCCGGCCACCCTGGCCAAGCGGATCATCACCGACTGGGACTCGCACACGGTCACCTGGGGCGCACAGCCGGGTACGACCACCAACAGCGAGGCCTCCAACACCGGGCACTGGGGCTTTGACGCCTCCTGCCCGGAGAACTGGTCGAACTGGAACCTGACCAGCATGGTCCAGGACTGGGCCGGGGGTATCGTCAACGACGGCATCCAGCTGCGCAGTGCGGATGAGAGCGATCTGACCACTTGGCGGCGGTTCCGTTCGGCGAACTACACCACGGCCGGGTTCGCGCCGAAGATGGTGGTGAACTACAACTCCAAGCCCGGCACGCCGGCCCTGGTCTCCCCGGTGAACGGGGCCGCGACGAGTGACACGACGCCGATGCTGCAGGCGAAGTCCACCGACGCGGACGGCAACAAGGTCACGCTGGCCTTCGAGGTGTGGAACTCGGCCGGCACGACCAGGGTGACCTCGGGCGCGGCCGCGGCTGCCACCTCCGGCACCACGGTCTCGTGGACCTCTCCGGCGCTGGCGCCGGGCGCCTACAAGTGGCGGGCCCAGGCCTCCGACGGCACCGACACCAGCGCCTGGTCGGCCTGGAACACCCTCACCGTCGACACCACCGCCCCCGGAAACACCGCCGTGTCCTCGACCGATTTCCCGGCGAACACCTGGGCGGGCACCGGGGACGGCAACGGCAACTTCTCCGGGGCCTTCACCTTCACCCCGCCCACCAGCGATGTGACCTCGGTTCAGTACCAGCTGGACGGCGGATCGTGGGTCACGGCGGCCACCACCGGTGGGGCGGTGACCCGGACATTGACGTTCACGGACGGGAAGCACACCCTGGCGGCCAAGACGAAGGACGCCGCGGGCAACACCTCCGCCGTCACCTCCTATGTCTTCTTCGCCGGCGACGGTGCGTCACTGACCACCCCGGGGGAGGGGGAGCGCCCGGCCCGCCGGGTGGGCCTTTCGGCGTTGGGCCAGGGCACCTACACGGCAGTCACCTACCAGTACCGGACCGGTGAGACCGACACCTGGCACACGCTGCCCACCGGGGACGTGACGAAGAACTCCGACGGCTCCACGCTGAACGCCTGGCCGGTGCCCGTCACCAATGGCGTGCCCGCCCCGTTGACGTGGAACATCACCTCAACCCTGCCGGACGGGCCGGTGGATGTGCGCGCCGAGTTCACCGACGGCACCAGCGAGTTCAACTCGCTGCCCCACACGGTCACCGTGGACCGCAACGCCGGGACCGCCCCGTCGCTGGATGCGGGTCCGGCATCGGTCAACGCACTGACCGGCGACGCGACGCTGTCGGCGACCGACGCCTCCGCGTTCGGGATGGCAGTGGCCCGTACCGCTTCCTCCCGGCGTCCGGGCAACGGCGCGGCACAGGCCGGCCAAGCGGCGATCTTCGGCCCGCAGTGGACCGCCGGTACCACCGCGGAGATCACCGACTCCGACTGGGCCTACCTCGGCAAGACCTCCAACACCTCGGTGGCGCTGGTGGACGTCGACGGAGATCCGACGGGGTTCACCGCCACCACCGCGAAGGGGTGGAAGCCCGAACCCGGAGCCGAAGACCTCACGCTGACCAGCATCGACAGCACGGGCAACGCCAGCACCGACCTGACCAAGATCGCAAGCTTCACGCTGAAGGACACCGACGGCACTACCACCACCTTCACCAAACCGTCCGGCGCGAGTACTTGGCAGGTGTCCACGACGTTCCTGCCGACATCGAACTCCACCACCACGGTGGTGCCCGATGCGGTGCAGACCGGAGGCCTGATACGCCCGAAGTACGTGATCGCCCCCACCTCCGCGGTGGCGGCCGCCACCTGCCAGAGCACGCCATCCACCAAGGGCTGCCGGATGCTGGAGTACCTCTACGCCACCTCCACCACCGCCACCTCCACAGCGTTCGGCGACTTCTTCGGGCAGGTCAAGCAGATCCGGCTCTGGGCCACCACACCCGGCGACAGCACCGCCACCGCCAGCGTGATCGCGCAGTACGCCTACGACGAGGCCGGCCGGCTCCGGGAGGAGTTCGACCCCAGGACCACCCCTGCGCTGAAGACCACCTACAGCTACGACGCCGCCGGGCGGATCACCACCGAAACCGACCCCGGACAACTGCCGTGGACCTTCACCTACACCAAGGTCGGCACCTCCCCCGTGGCCGGTGACGGCATGCTGGTCTCGGTGTCGCGACCCACGCTGCGCCAGGGTTCGAACACGCAGACCGACGGCGGTACCGCCGCCACCAACGTGGTCTACCAGGTGCCGCTGTCCGGCTCGAATGCACCCCAGCAGATGGAGAGCACGGACGTGGACGACTGGGGGCAGACCGACACGCCGGCCGATGCCACCGCGGTCTTCCCCGCCGACCAGGTCCCGGCCTCCCACGACGGCACCCAGCTCGGCTCCGGTGCCTACGGGCGGGCCACCCTCACCTACACCGACGCCTCCGGGCGTGAGGTGAACACCGCCACGCCGGGCGGGCACATCACCACCACCCAGTACGACCAGTTCGGCAACACCGTCCAGGAGCTGAACGCGGCCAACCGCGAACTCGCCCTGGGTACCGCCGGCTGGCAGCAGGACCAGCAGCGGCAGCTCGACATCCTGGGCGACACCCCCGTGGTGCGGGCCCAGAAGCTGTCCACCATCTCGGTGTACTCCACCGACGGGCAACGGCAGCTCGAGGAGTTCGGGCCGCTGCACCAGGTCACCCTCGCCGCGGCGCTCACCGCCGCCCCCGGCGGCACCGACCTGGACCCGGGATCGGTGAAACCGGCCCGGGAGCACACGGTGAACAGCTACGACGAGGGCCGCCCGACCGACGGCACCGCCACCGTCTCCGACCAGGTCACCACCACACGCGTGGGCGCCTTCATCGACGGCTATCCCAACGACGGCGACGTCCGCACCACCACCACCGCGTACGACTGGGTCAAGGGCCTTGCCACCAAGACCGTCACCGACCCCGGCACCGGTCACCTGAGCATCGCCCAGACCACCGGGTACGACGCCCAGGGCCGGGTGATCTCCGCCGGCATGCCCAAGTCCACCGGCTCGGACGCCGGAACGACGGTGACGACGTACTGGTCGGCGACCGGCACCGGCGCATGCGCCGGCAAACCGGAGTGGGCCGACCTGGTCTGCTCCACCGGCCCCGCCGCGGCGATCACCGGCGGCGGCACCAACCCCAGCCAACTCCTCACGAAAACCACGACCTACGACCGGTGGGGCAACCCCTCTGCGGTCACCGAGACCGCCAACGGGACCACCCGCACCACCACCACGACCTACGACACGGCCGGACGGCCCCTCTCGGTCAAGGTGACCGGCGGGGTGGGCACCGCGGTCCCGGACGTCACCACCACCTACGACCCGGCCACCGGCGAGAAGGCCACCGTCACCTCGAGCGCCGGGACCGTCTCCTACACCTACGACGCGCTGGGCCGGCAGACCCGGTACACCGACGGCTCGGGGAACACCGCTACCACGGCCTATGACGCGCTGGACCGGCCGGTCACCGTCACCGACAGCGCGCCGTCCACCACCAGCTACGCCTACGACCCGGCCAAGGACCCTCGCGGCCTGGCCACCTCGATCACCGACTCGGTCGCCGGTACGACCAGTGCCGAATACGACGCCAACGGCGACATGTTCGCCGAGCACCTGCCCGGCGGCGTCAGCCTGACCATCGCCCGCGACCAGACCAGCGCGGTCACCGGCCGCTTCTACAGCCTGGACGCCGACGGCACGCAGATCGCCGCCGATGCCGGCATGGACACGGTCCAGGGCCAGCAGGCCACCCACACCTCTACCACCGGCACCAGCGCCGACCAGGCCTACACCTACGACGCGGCCGGGCGCCTGACCCAGGTCGACGACACCCAGGCCGGCACCACCACCCACCGCGCCTACGCCTTCGACGACAACACCAACCGCACCGGCCTGACCACCACCGTCGACAACCCCGACGGCACGCCGGGTACCCCGACGGCCACCGCCTACACCTACGACAGCGCCGACCGACTGCAGACCGCGGGCGGCACGGGCGTCGCCTACGACGCCTTCGGCCGCACCACCACCCAGGCCGACGGCACCACCCTCGCCTACTACACCAACGACCTGGCCCGGCAGGAGACCGCCGGCAGCCAGCGCACCACCTGGACTCTCGATGCGTCTGGGCGTCTGGCGGCCTGGACCACCGACACCAACACCGCCGGGACCTGGGCCACCACCAGCAGCAAGACCAACCACTACGGCAGCGACACCGACAGCCCTGACTGGACCGCCGAGGACACCGCGGGCACCATCACCCGCAACGTCCAGGGCATCGACGGCGACCTCGTCGCCACCACCACCGCCATCGGCAGCACCGTGCTCCAGCTCACCAACATGCACGGCGACGCCGTCGTCCAATACCCCCTGGACACCACCCAGAACCCGACCGTGCAGGCCTACGACGAATACGGCAACCCCATCAACAGCACCGCCGCCACCCGCTACGGCTGGCTCGGCGGCAAACAACGCTCCACCGACACCCCCAGCGGCCTCACCCTCATGGGCGTCCGCCTCTACAACCCCACCACCGGACGCTTCCTGTCCACCGACCCCGTGCCCGGCGGATCGGCCAACGCCTACGAATACTGCAACGCCGACCCCATCAACCACTACGATCTCGATGGGCGGTTCTGGGGCCATCGCACCTTCTGGAACAGTGTGGGCTTCTTCAGTTACCGATCATGGATCGACGCCGGCGGAGCCGCCGGCCACGGTCACTATCGGAAGGCCTGGCACTATGCCAGCGGCGGCACAGGGTCTGTGACCGCTGGGGCTGCCCACAGTAAGTTCTGCAGTTGGTGGTGTCGCACCGTCAAGCACGCGAGGCCCAGCGCTTGGAGTCGCTTCGGGAAGATCGGCGCTCGAACCTTCGGCTGGGAGGTGAGCGTGGGCGCGACGGCCCTTGACTACTGGCACACCCGAGGTCCTGTCACGTCGTATCGTCGAACCTACTGGGCGCCGGGATACCGGTACAACCACGGCTACCACAGGACGATGTAATCAGCCGTCTCAGATCTTAGTTCCAAGGCATGACTGAGCCCGTGGACGGGGTCTCGCGATGTTTGAGCAGGTAATCGCGAGACCCCATCCAGCGAGGAGAATTGAATGAGTTCCGGATCGTTTTTCAAGCGGATTGCCAACTCCACTCCGCGTGACTCGTGGTTTGCGCTGGGGGTCCGCCTGTTGATTTGGTTGATTCTCACGGCGCTTGCCGCCTTGACACCCGTTTTTAACCCGGGTGCTCCATGGTGGATTTGGCCTCTGTACCTCATCTTCTTCGTTACGATGGACGCGCAGACCATCAATTCCATGCTCACAAAGCGGCGCAGGACACGCGAAGGAGGGACGCCACCGCAGGGGATACGGGACACCAAGTTGCCCGGATAGACCACCGGGATGCCGTGCAGATTGATCCCAGCCTGAAGGCCACCACTGACAGATCTCCCATGAGCCGGGAATAATAACCGTTTCCCACGGGAATCGACTTTGCGGAGAATCCTGATCTTGGACGGGGTCGGTGGCTTCCCCGTTTGAGTGAGCCCTCGGTGACCGAGCGGACCACGGCCCCGGCGTTGTTCCCCCGGACACAGCAGAGACCACCGCTACGGCATCGGCTGAGGCGCTCGTCGGGGATGGCTGGCACCAGGTACTGCCAGTCCTGGCCCGCATCGCCCCGGAAGCCGTAGGCCGCGTCCGCGACATCGTCTTCACCCACCGCCGCCTGCAGACCAGCGCCTGCCTGGCACCGCCGACGGCCGCACCACAAGTCGCAAGCCGCACGAATCTTTGACGGAACGACCGCTGTGAGGACAGCAATCCGGCACATTCGCAATGCCACGGGCCGACTGCGCGTTTGACGCCGATTGCCTGTACGGCTGCGGCTACGTCGACCAGCCGGAGATCCGCCCGAGCGAGCGTCCTGTACGGACTGGTCCCGCAGCTCAGCCCGAGCCGCTAGCCTGTGCACAGCGGTCGACGCCCACCGCGCAGACGGCCGAAGGCCCCGACCCCCGGAATCCGCCGGATGGGGTCGGGGCCTTCGTCATGCCCAAAGGGTCTGCGGTGCTCGCCATTTTGACGCCCTCCCCCGACCTTGTCAGATTCCCCCGCCCTCGTTCCCCCTGGTCCGTGGAGCCCCCATGGGGAACGTCAGGGGAACGGAAGGGCGAGTAAAGCCCGGGAACGATCCAGCCGGGCCGGAAGGCCGTACCCCTCTGAACAGCGAGAATGGTGAAACAGAGGGAAGATCACCACAGGCAGGGAAGGCCATAAGGCCTCTCCTAAAGCGGGTGTCGCAGGTTCGAATCCTGCCTGGGGCACAAGGGAAAAGGCCCACACCGATCATGGTGCGGGCCTTTTTGACGGCAGGGTTTGACGGCAACCGGCTCTCAGGCGCCCGGCAGTCGGCGCTTGAGCAGGCGGTCCATGTGGCTGATGGCTTCCCGCTGGGTGTCGTGCGCGACGTGGGTATAGACGTCCATCGTGATGCTGATCTGGCTGTGCCCCAGGATCTCCATGATGACCCGGGGCGCGACGCCGGCCGCCGTCAGCAGCGTGGCACAGCCGTGCCGGGCATCGTGCAGCCGGACCACCCGCAGCCCTGCTTGCGCGGCAACTCGGGTGAAGGACCGGTACACGTTCCGCGGCTCCACCGGGCGACCGTTCCTCGTCGCGAAGACGTGCCCCGCCTCAGACCAGGCGACGCCCGTGCGCGGCGCCAAACGAGCCGGTCGCCAGCCTCCCGCTTCGGCGGTCGATGCCGTCCGGCCTTGGCACCGCGCTTGACAGTGCCTGATGACGTGCGGGTCGACGCGCCCGTCCCCGTCCACCGCCCGGTGCCCCAGGTCAGGTTTACCGACCTGGGGCACCGGGGTGGTCACGCCCGGAATGGATTCATGCCGTTGAGTGTGGCTCACTCACCGGATGAGGTCCGTCCTGCTCAGTCCTCGCAGGAGTGTCCAGGCAGCAGGGGTGCGCGCCACTCCTCGTAGCAGCCCTTGTCCTGGTAGTCGCCGTGGTCAGGGCGGTCATCCTTGTCCTGGTAGTCGCCGTGGTCCTGGTGGTCGCTCTTGTTCGGACGGTCACCCTTGCCCTGGTGGTCGCCCTTGTTCGGACGGTCACCCTTGCCCTGGTGGTCGCCCTTGTTCGGACGGTCACCCTTGTTCGGACGGTTGCCGTGGTTCGGACGGTTGCCGTGGTCCGGGCGGTCACCGTGGTTCGGGTATCCGGGAAGTCCCGGGTATCCGGGGGGGCCGGCGGGTCCGGGCGGCCCTGCGGGTCCACCGGGACCTGCCGGTCCACCGGGTCCACCGGGTCCAGCAGGTCCAGCGGGTCCACCGGGTCCGGGCTGTCCGGGCTGTCCGGGAGGACCGGCCGGCCCTGCGGGTCCACCGGGTCCAGCGGGCCCTGCGGGTCCGGGCTGTCCGGGCTGTCCGGGCTGCCCAGTGGGGCCGGGCTGTCCGGGCTGTCCGGGCTGCCCGGGCTGCCCAGTGGGGCCGGTCGGGCCAGCAGGCCCGGTGGGACCGGCAGGCCCGGTCGGTCCGGCAGGACCAGTGGGGCCGGTCGGACCAGTGGGGCCGGTCGGACCGGTCGGACCGGTCGGACCGGTCGGGCCGGTCGGGCCGGTCGGGCCGGTCGGGCCGGTCGGGCCCGTGGCACAGATCGAATTCGTGATGACGTTGTCGTCCAGCGTGACCGCGGCGACATTGGCCAGGGCCCGGCCTTCGATCTTGGTGCCGGTGGTCACCGTGACGGATTGGTCAGCCATGATGGTGCCCTTGAAGGCGGTATTGGTCCCGAGCGTGGCGGAACTGCCCACCTGCCAGAACACGTTGCACGCCTGGGCGCCGTTGACGAGTACGACCGAGCTGTTCGAAGCCGTAGTCAGAGTCGAGCCCACCTGGAAGATGAAGACGGCGTTGGGATCACCCCCAGCGTTGAGAGTGAGGGCTCCGGTGAGGCCCATCGACGACGCAGACGTGTAGACACCTGGCACGAGTGTCTGTCCGCCGAGATCGGCTGTAATCGCGCCAGTGGATGCCCGACCGGCCGCATCGTTGTAGGCGGTGACGAGATCCGACTTCGCCGTATTGGCTGGCATGTCACCGATGTGCACCGTGCCGAAGACATGTCCGGCGCCCGGGGGAGTCGAAAAGTCGAAGCCCGTCACCGAAGAGCCCGGAGAGAGCCCCAGATCGCCGTTGATGACGGTGGAGGAGGCGGGGGTATTGGTGACCGTAGAGCCGGCCAAAACCGCGTAACTGGTGGCGGTGCCCAGTCCGACAGGAGCTTCTGCGGCGCGCGCGGAGGTCGACACCATTGTGAACGTCGCCAGCACCACCGCTATGGGCATCAGGATCAGGGGTGCCTTGACGCTGTTACGTATGCGTCGCCTGCCTGATGGTCGGGACAGGACGGAATCCTGCGGCATCGGGAGAGTCCTTTCTTGTGGCCATTGAGCTCGGCCACCCCTGCGGGGAGACTTCGAACTTGCGTGGTGAGCTCTGGTCGGGCCGTCCGCCCCAGCCGCGTGCCGAACCGGTGGACCCAATCCCAAGGGGGGTCGCGGTGCGAGCGCCTGCTGGAGGGAGCGATGGATCATCACTCACTCGCAAAAAGTTAGCAATCATCCCATTTGGGGCATCCCCAAAAAGAGCCAAAGGGGTTATAGAGGGCATTTCTTCACTCTGTCGGTGGTGCGCGTGGTCAAACACACGGGCCCAGGCCGTCCGCGGGGTTGCCTGGCACCGGGACGGATCGCGAAGTGGCCGCCGGCCGCAAGCGCGTCTGCACCCACGGCCCGTGCAGTCCCGTCACCGCGCCGCCCTCCCCCGCGGAGCGCATCCGTCGGGGGCTGAGGCTCGGACCCTACGGTCTGCGACCAGCGCGTTCGACGGCGTCGAGCCTCCTGCATCGATTGCGGCCGACGTTCGCCCCCAGGGATGGGACTCGCCGGAATCCCGAGACCGGGCCCACGAGGGGACACCCCGTCCGTCGAGGCCTTGCCACCGATACCCAGCGGCTGACCGGCGCTCGCTGTCCTGACGGCAGAAGGTGACGACAACGGGGCCGTACGCACGAGGACCTTGGCCGCACCAGGGAGCCTGCCCCGGGGCCCATGCCGTAGCGACGCGGCAGCGCGCGTGCGGCTGGGAACGAACTCCCAAAGCGGGTGTCGCAGGTTCGAATCCCGCCTGGCGACATGGAGGGTCCCCCGAGACCTGCCGAGGCCCCAGCGGAAGGGGGGCCCGGACCGGTCACGCTCTGAGCCTGTGGAGAACAGTCCGGTGTCACACGAACGGCCGGTCTCGCCATCAGGCAGGGACCGGCCGTCGTCCGCAGGGGTGCACTCCCCTGGTCAGTGGGTGAAGGGGCCGCCGAGCGTCGTGTACGACAGCTTGAGCGAGATCACGGTGAACGACTTCGAACCGGTGCCGGTGGTCCCGGACTTCGAGCCCTTCAGCATGTGGACAAGGCCCGACCGGGTGTTGTCCAGCCAGTCGTTCGTGTCCACCATCAGGTCGGCGCGGCCGTCCTTGGTGTAGTCCGTGAGCTTGAGGTTTTGCCCGAAGTAGTCGTCGTTCTCCACGGCGTTCGCGATACCGGAGGTGTTCTGGTCGTACGCCTTGGCTCCGCTGCCGGACAAACCCCCCGCACGGCCGAGCAGCACCGTGACCATGCCGCCCTGGCGCTTGCTCGCCAAGTCCTCGCCGGGGGCCCCGATGGCGAGGTCCGCGTATCCGTCGCCGTTGACGTCGCCGGCGGCGATGGCGGCGCCGAAGTGGTCCTCGTTCTCCGAAGAGCCGGGTACGCCCGCCGTGTTCTGAGTGAACTTCACCGGTTTGCGTGCCGTGTTCGGCCCGGTGGAGCCGCCGTACTGGACTGTGACGTAGCCCCGTCCCGCGTCAGGCTCCTCGTAGCCGCGGCCGATGGCGAGGTCGCCGTAGCCGTCCTTGTCGAAGTCGCCGATGGCGGTTATGGGGCCGCCGCCGATCTGGTGGCCGCCGTCGTCGGGCACGCGGATCTCGCCGGCGCGCCGGGTGAAATCGCCGCCTCCGCGGTGGAAGTAGGCCCGCAGGTCCAGGTCTGAGTAGCCGCCTTGGAGATCGCGGCCAAGGACGTACAGGTCGGTGGCGGCATCGGCGGTGACCCGGCCTGCCACCAGCTGGGAGGCGTCCAGATAGCCGTAGCCGTCGCCGAGGGACTGCCAGCCGCTGCGTCCGCCGGTGCGGGTGAAGGGGCCCTTGAGCAGGACGACAGCTGCCCGGCTGCCGCTGAGAGCGGTGAGGTCCTGGTCGCCGTCGCCGTCGAAGTCGCCGGCCACGACGTCCAGCCCGAACCGGTCGCCCTGGCCCGGGTACTCCGGCGCGATGGGCGAGTGGAAGACGGTGCCGGAACCGAGGCCCTTGGCGCCGCCCCAGACGACGGTCAGTCCCCCGCCGTCCCGGATGTCGCCGGCGTCCTCGCCCGGTGAGGCGACGACCAGGTCGGCGTAGCCGTCGCGGTCGAGGTCGGCGCTGGTGGCGGCGAATCCCCAGTCGTCGCCCTGCTCCACCGTGCCGGGTATGCCAGGCGAGTTCTGGTGGATGGTCTGGACGCGGGTGCCGGGGCCGGTCGACGTGCCGTAGACGACGGTGACCCTGCCGTCCTTGCCGTACGCCCCGCCGAGCATGACGAAATCGCGGTAACCGTCGCCATTGAAGTCGTCGGCCAGCTTGGCGGGGGCCGCGACCGCCGAGGGGGCTGCGAGCAGCGGGCTGCAAACCGCTGCCGCGACCGCCGCGGCAGTGGCGAGGACGGTACGTGTGACGCGCATGGTTCTCCGGGGTCCGATAGCGGCGGTGGCAGGCGGTGGCGCTTGAACTGCGATCTTCGACGTATACGGATGCCCAATGGTTGTACGCCGTCGACGAACGTTTTCGCTGTGCGGCGGTGCCCGGCGACGGCGCGGGCCCATCCCGTACGGGACTCTGAGATCTCGACCGAACGCAATGCGGTTCATTTCGGTTCTTGTCACACATTCGCGGGTGCTCTTGTCGTACGTGTGAAAGCAGGCAAAAGCCCGCCGACCCACGGTCTGCATCCCCAGGGCTTGCGGCGGCGTCCTGCCGTACCGCGGCCACGTCCGCCTGTCCGGACACGGCTGGAACCTCACCGAAAGGGCTCTTCATGTACCGTCATTCGCGCTACCGGCGTGCCCGCACCCCGCTCACCGTCATGGCCACGGCAGCTGTCGCCGCCGGTCTTTACGCCACGGCGATCGGTCCGGCGAGCGCTGCCAAGACCACTTCCTCGAAGGCCGACAAGCCGACCGTCGTTCTCGTCCACGGCGCGTTCGCCGACTCCTCCAGCTGGAACGACGTCATCAAGCAGCTGAAAGACGACGGCTATCCCGTGGTGGCCGCGGCCAACCCGCTGCGGGGTGTGAGCGTCGACGCCGCCTCCGTCAAGAACCTGCTGGCCGGCATCAAGGGGCCGGTGGTTCTCGTCGGGCACTCCTACGGCGGGGCCGTGATCAGCAACGCCGCCCACGGCTCCGACAAGGTCAAGGCACTCGTGTATGCCGACGCCTTCCTCCCCGACAAGGGCGAGAGCGCCAACGAGCTGGTGAGCAAGTTCAAGGGCAGCGTCATCGGCGAGGTTCTGCGTCCCGTGCCGATCACCAACCCGGACGGCTCCAAGGACTTCGACTTCTACATCGACCAGCCCAAGTTCCGCCAGGCGTTCGGTGCGGACGTCCCCGCGCGAACCGCCGGGCTGATGGCGGTCACCCAGCGTCCCGGGACCGGCACCGCCCTCAACGAGCCTTCCGGCCAGCCCGCTTGGAAGACCATCCCGTCCTGGGCTCTGGTGGGCACCAATGACCGGATCATCCCCCGGGAGCTTCAGGTCTACATGGCCAAGCGCGCCCATGCCCACATCGAGGAGATCCGCTCCTCCCACGCTGTGAGCGTGTCCCACCCGGACGCCGTCACCCACATCATCGAGAAGGCGGCGCGGACGATCCGCTGACCGGCGTTCTCCACGAGTGGGGCGGCAACGGTGCCGCCCCACTCGGAGCGGGCCGATCCCGGCCGCGAGGTACCACCCGGGGCGAACCCTCCGGAGTTGTCGGCGGCGCGAAAGCAGGCTTCGGCCGCCGCGCCACCGGGTCCGTCAGGTGATCGACGCTCCTGGCGCCAGGCCGAGTCCGGCGGCGCTCAGGAAATCGGCGAGGCTGATGACACCGCCGTCCGTGCCGTCGTCCCACTCGACCAGGAGTTCCGAGCGGCCCTCGTTCCAGGAGTCGTCGGTCCAGGTGTCGGTGTCGGGCCCGGGATGCCGCTCGACGCTGCCCTCGCCGTGGCGGTACCTCAAGTACAGGTAGCGGCCGTCGACAGTCCAGGCGTCCCACTGCGACGGGTGGCCGTGACACGTCTGCACGACCCGCGACAGCAGTCGTTCCGCCGGTTCGGTCATCTGCCGATGTTCGCCGTGTGCGCAGCGGTTCGGCAAGGTGTTTCCGCCCCCTGCCGGCCCGCCGGTCGAGTCCGGCGGCCGGCCGCCCCCGGGATGACTCCCTCGGAGCGGCCGTAATGGGCTCCCCACAGGCTGCGCCGCCATCGCGGATCGGGCCGTCCCTGCGACACTGGCCGTACGTACGGATCGGATCCGCGAGCGTTCTCGTGGCGCGACTTCCCCTGCGCATTCCGGTGGGAATGCGCATGCGCTCGCGCACTGAGGCAAGGAGCGGCAATGTCCCTGCGCGAGACGATCGAAGCCGAAGTCCGTGAATGGTACGGCGCCTATGTGGAGACGTTCGTGGCTCTGGCCCAGGGCGTCCGCACCGATATGGAGGCGCTGCTCGACTACTACGGCGCCCCCATGGTGGTCGTCGTCGACGACGAGCACCAGGTTCTGCCGACGCGGGCCGCCACGCTGGACTACGCGACCACCACGATCAGTGCGCTGACGCGCGCCGGATACACCGGTTCCGACATCTCGCATCTGACCGTTCATCCGGTCGCGACCGGTGCCGCCTTCATCGAGGGCGAATTCTCGCGTCACGATCGGGAGGGCGGGGAATTCGGCGTCGGCACCGGCGCGTACCTCGCGGTCAGGACCGAGGAGGGCTGGCGGTTCGCCTCGTTCATCACCAACACGCGGCTGTGACCGGCGGCGGATACGGCAACGGCCGCCGCGGGATCCGGCCGTACCCGCAACCCCGGTGCGGCCGGGGCGTCGTAGCGGATGACGGGATTCGTCATCCGACGCGACGACACGAGGCGGAGCATGAAGACACGCGGCGCACGGACCACGCTGACGACACTGGCCGGTGTACTCGCCCTCCTGGCGGTGCCTGGCACCGCGCGGGCGGCGGAGCGGGTTCCGGGGCCGGGCCCGGACCGGCAGGGCGTGAGCGAGGTGCTGTACGACCTGGGCGACGAGGCGTTCCGGCCGCCCCGGTCCCTGGGGTACGTGGGGAACAACGAACTGGACGGGGCGGTGTACGTGCCCCGCGACATCGCCGAGGGCCGCCATCCGCTGATCGTGATCGAGCACGGGATCCACGCCACCTGCGCCGACGCCGGCGCGGCCCGGGACCTGGCCGCCGCCAAGGCCGCACTGGCGCGGGACGAGGAGAGCGGTGACACCGCCGACGCCGAGAAGCAGCAGGCGATCATCGACGCCTCCGTCGCCGCTCTGTACGCGTGGCCCTGCGCGCCCGGCACGGACCAGATCCCCAGTTACCGGGGTTACGACTACCTCGGCCGGGACTTGGCGCGCCGCGGCTTCGTCGTGGTCTCCATCGGGACCAACGGCATCAACGCCACCTCCTTCGGCCAGGCGGAAACCGTCTACCAGGCGCGGGCGGCACTGATCGAGCGTCACCTGGTGATGTGGCGGGAGCTGTCGCGGACCGGCGGCGGCCCGCTCAAGGGCCGGTTCACCGACGCCGCTTCGGGGCGCGCGTCGGCGGTGAACTTCCGGGGCCACGTGGACCTGGGCGACGTCGGCCTGATCGGGCACTCCATGGGCGGCGGCGCCGTCATGCAGGAGATCGACGACAGCAACCGGGCCTCCTGGCCGCGGGGCGTCTCGATCCGCGCGGCGTTCGGGCTGGCGCCGGCCGCGACGTGGGACCCGGTCACGGTGACCAAGACACCGTTCGCGGTGATGTGGGGTACGTGCGACGCGACGAACGGCGGCACGTACGTCGAGCAGAACGAGGGCGCCAACACCGTGCCGATAGCCAAGTTCACGGTGGCGGGCGGGATCCACAACTTCTTCAACACGCAGTGGTCGCCGGCCGGCGGCCAGGTCCTGGCGGAGGACGAGTCCTTTCCCGGCAGCCGGCCCGGCACCTGCCTGGCGCAGTTCCCCGACGCGGACTCCCCGCAGCCGGACCAAGACGAGCTGTCGGAGCGGCAGCAGCGCCTGATCACCCGGGACTACGTCGCGGCCTTCTTCGCGCGCCACCTGCTGGGCGACAAACGGTACGACGGTGTCCTGCGCGGCGAGGAGCGGTTCCCCGGGATACCGGACGTGGTGGACGTGCGATACGACGCGGGCAGGTAGCCCCGCGTCGAAGGGGGCACGGCACGCACCCGTGCCCCCTTCGCCCGCCGCTCAGGCGCCGCCCGGCAGGGGGATCGTGAAGTCGTCCTCGACCGGCGGGTCCAGCTCGTGCTCGCGCAGCCCGGTGGCGGCGAAGCAGCGCACGCGCACCGCGGCCGAGCCGACGTCCAGCCGCAGGAAGCTCTTGAAGAACGGCGGGCTGTACGTGGCCGAGCCCGGGGAGAGCAGCCGGGTGAGGACCCTGCGGACCGGCAGCCGCAGCCGCCGCTTGCGGTGCGGACGGGGCGGCGCGCCCAGCAGGCCGGCGACGAAACGGGTGCGCGCGGTGACGCTCGCGCCGGTGGCGCGGGTCGGCTCGATGCCGAGGCGCTCGGCGAGGGCCGCGGCCGCCTCGTCCGGGGTGAGGTCGAAGAAGCGGCGCATACGCAGGCGGCGGCCGTAGAGCCGGCTGTAGAACGCGAGGGAGTCGCCGCGCATCGGGTAGCAGCGGAAGTCCTCCTCGACGACGCCGCCGACCGCCACGCGCGGGATGGTGTGGGTGGCGTGCATGAACGCCCCGCCACCGCCGGAGACGACGTACTCGATCCTGCGGCCGTCCACGTCGACCGGGTAGTGCTGGTAGTTGTGGATGTCCCCGCCGATCGCCGCCACGTAGTGGTGGGCCGGGTCGCGGACGATCTCGTCGACGGTGCCGCCGCCCTCGATCGCGCACGGATGGTGCTCGCCGTCCACGTAGATCGGGGAGCCGGTGACGAGGATCTTGGGGCGGGGCCCCCGTGAGACCCGGCGCAGCCACTCGCCCTGTTCCCGGTCGATGCCGCCGAGGAGCCCGGTGTCGATGCCGATGATGCGTATCGGCCCGGAGTCCATCGCCCAGTACGGGCCGGGCAGCGACGCGGCCTGGGCGGGGGCGGACCGCATCAGGCGGTCCTCGTCGAGGCGGGCGTCGTCGGGGGTGTCCGGCTCCGCCCACAGCAGCGTGCGCCACCAGGCCGGGGTCAGCGCGCGGGGCCGGGGGCGCTCCGGGAGCGCCGGGGCGCGGCAGAAGACCCGCATGAATCCGGTGAGGCCGTCGTACCAGTCGTGGTTGCCGGGGATGGGGTAGATCGGGGCGTCGTAATCCCGGTAGGGCCGGAAGAACTTGGTGCCGTACTCGTTGGCGCTGCCGACCGGATACAGGACGTCACTGCAGATCACGGCGTAGCGCGTGCCCTCCCCGGCCTTCAACAGGCCCGGGACGACGGCGTACTGGGGGTCGTCGCCCTCGCCGGTGTCGCCGAGGAGGAGGAACGAGAACTCCTCGGGGTCGTCGCGCTCGATCACCAGGTCCGCGGTCGCGGCCCCCCGCGCCAACTCGCCCGCCACCCAGCGCTGCCGGTCCCCGCCGGTCGGGTCGCCGAACAGCGCGGCCAGCGGGCCGTTGCGCGCCTTCCACAGCGTGGCCGGGTTGAGCCACGACAGGTTGACGACCCGGGTGGGCATCAACTCCTGGTAGGAACCGGGCTTCTGGCTCTCCCAGCCGGCACCGGCCAGGGAGTCGCGGGAGGAGTCGGACACCCGCGCACCCTAGCAACCGGCGGAGGTCCTTCCGTCGGAGCGGGGTGGGCGTTGACTGATGGGCGTGACCTGGTGGGCGTGACCTCCGTGGGCCACGCCCGGTGGGCCTCAGGGGACGGCGCCGGCCGGCTCCGCGGCGACGGGCGTGGGGGCGTCGGGCGGCGGGGACGGGACGATGTGCGCCCGCACGCTCTTCATCAGCGGCTGGTCGCTCTGCGTGCTGTAGTCGGCAGCCCCGATGAGCACGTTCATCTCCGGCATGTAACCGGCGGCGCAGCCCGCGGGGAGGTCGTAGGCGATGGCCTGGTAGCCGGTCAGCTGCCGCCGCGTACCGTCCTTGGAGGTGCTGGTGATGTCGACGAGGGTGCGGTCGCCGATGCCGCGGGCGCGCATGTCGTCGGCGTTCATCAACACCATCGTGCGCAGGCCGGTGATGCCGCGGTAGCGGTCGTCGTCGGAGTAGATGGTGGTGTTCCACTGGTCGTGCGAGCGCATGGTCTGCAGGACGAGGGCGCCGTCCCGGGGGACGGTGTCCGGCAGCGGCGCGGCGGAGAACTCGGCGCGGCCGCTGGGGGTGAGGAAGACCAGTTCGCGTGCGGGCTGGCGGATGCGGAAGCCGAGGGGCAGGCGGACGCGGCGGTTGAAGTCCTCGAAGCCGTCCAGGACCTGGGCCATGGTGTCGCGGATGCGGTCGTAGTCCTCGATGTAGTTCTCCCACGGGGTGGCGCTGCCGGGGAGGGTGGCGCGGGCCATGCCGGCGATGATCGCGGGCTCGGAGAGCAGGTGCGGGGAGGCCGGCTTCTTCATGCCGACGGACAGGTGCACCATGCTCATGGAGTCCTCGACGGAGGTCGCCTGGATGCCGCGCTGCTGGAAGTCCTTCTCCGTCCGTCCCAGGCACGGCAGGATCAACGCCTGTCGGCCGTGGGCGAGATGGCTGCGGTTGAGTTTGGTGCTGACGTGGACGGTCAGCTCGCAGCGGGCCATGCCCTGCCGGGTGTAGGGGGTGTCCGGTGCGGCCAGGACGAAGTTGCCGCCCATGCCGACGAAGACCTTCACGCGGTCCTCGTGCATGGCCCGGATGGTGCCGACGGTGTCGAGTCCGTGTTCGCGGGGCGGGTCGATGCCGCAGACCCCGGCGAGGCGGTCCAGGAACTGCGCGGTGGGCCGGTGGTCGATGCCGCAGGTGCGGTTGCCCTGGACGTTGCTGTGGCCGCGCACGGGTGAGGGCCCGGCCCCCTCGCGGCCGAGGTTGCCGCGCAGGAGGAGGACGTTGACGATCTCCCGGACGGTGTCGACCCCGTGCTCGTGCTGGCTCACGCCGAGGCACCAGCTGATGAGGGTCCGGTCGGAACGGGAGTAGACGTCGGCGGCCTTGAGGATGTCGGCGCGCGGGAGGCCCGACTGGCGTTCCAGCTCCTCCCATGTGGTCGCCTCGCAGACGGCCCGGTACTCCTCGAATCCCTGGGTGTAGCGCTCGATGAACTCCCGGTCGAGCGCCTTGGGGTCGTGCCGGGACTCCTCGAGGACCGCCTTGGCGATGCCCCTCAGCAGCGCCATGTCGCCGCCGCTGCGCACCTGCAGATTGAGGGTGCTGGTCCGGGTCGACTTGAACAGCGCCATGTCGGTCATCTCGTGCGGGACGATCGTCCGCGTCGCGGCCGCCTCTACAAGGGGGTTGACGTGCACGATCTGAGCGCCGCGCCGGTATGCCTCGGCCAGGGCGGTGAGCATGCGCGGAGCGTTGGAGGCCGCGTTGACGCCCATGATGAAAAGCGCCTCCGCGCTTTCCCAGTCCGCGAGGTCCGCGGTTCCCTTTCCCGTTCCCAAAGCCGCCTGCAAGGCGCGCCCGGAGGCCTCGTGACACATGTTGGAGCAGTCCGGCAGATTGTTGGTGCCGAATTCCCGGGCCATCAGCTGATAGAGGAAAGTGGCCTCGTTGCCCAGCCGTCCGGACGTGTAGAAAGCGGCCTCGTCGGGGCTGTCCAGCGCCCGGAGCGACCGTCCGATCAGGTCGAAGGCGTCCTGCCAGGAGATGGGGACGTACGTGTCGCTGTCCGGGTCGTAGACCATCGGTTCGGTCAGCCGCCCCTGGTCCTCCAGGGCGAACTCGCTCCACTCGTCGAGCTCGGTGACGGTGTGGGCGGCGAAGAACTCGCGGGTCACACGCTTGGGGGTCATCTCCCAGGTGACGTGCTTGATGCCGTTCTCGCAGATGTCGAGCCGGAGGCCCTTGGTGTCGTCGGGCCAGGCGCATCCGGGGCAGTCGAAGCCGCCGTTCTCGTGGTTCATCAGGAAGATCGCGCGCGGCCCGTCGATCAGCGCGCGCTCGCGCAGCAGCACTCGGGTCACACTCTTCGCCGCACCCCAGCCGGCCGCGGGATGCGTGTACGCCTCATTGCCGTGGCTCTCGGGACGGCTCTTCCGGTCACGGTGAATACTCACCTTTTTCAGGGTAGTCCGGTTCTCCGCGACCGCATTTCGCGCGTTTTCATGAAGCGGACGGCGCGAATGGCGTGAACGTCGCGGACGACTCCGGTGGCGGAGCCCGGTGTGCGGTGTATTTACTGAGAGCGTGGTTGCAGCCGTACCCGAGGAGCCGAGGTCATCCATGGCGCCGCGACGACGAGACGGCCGGGCGGGGGGATGAGCGCCGGCCCCGTGGCGCCGGCCACGGGCAGCTTCGAGAAGGCCCTGTTCGACCAGGCGCGGGCCGGGCTCGAGGTGTACGACGCCGATCTGCGGGTGCTGCGCGCCAACCCCGCGTCGCTGCGCATGCGCGGCATGCCGGCGCGCTCCGTGATCGGGGCCCGTCTGGAGGAACTGGACGCCGGGATCCCGCTGTCACCGGTGGTGCGCGAGGCGCTGCGCACGGCTTCCGCCCTGGTGGAACGGCCCGTCGCCGCGTATCCGGGGGGCGATCCGGAGCACCGGCACGAGTACGACGTCGCCGGGTACCACCTCCAGGACGGCGGGGGGCGCACCATCGGCGCGGCCTGCATGTTCCACGACGTCACGGGCCAGGGGCGCATCCGCCGGGGCATGAACCTGCTGAACGTCGCCCGGGCCAGGATCGGCAGCACCCTGGACGCGCTGCGGACCGCGCAGGAACTCTCCGACGTGTCCGTGCCCGGCTTCGCCGACGCCGTCGCCGTGGACCTGCTGGAGTCGGTGCTCAGCGGGCACGCCCCGATGGGCCCGATCGGCCCCACGCTGCCGATGCGCCGGGCCGGTTTCAAGGCCCGGGGGGATCATGTCGGCGCCTACCCGATGGGCGCCGCCAGCTACTTCGCGTACCCGACCCCGTACACCCAGGCGCTGGGCGATCTCCAGCCGCGTCTGGTCGGCGCGCTCCCGGAGGAGGGCGGGTGGCTGGTGCACGACCGGGCGCGGGCGGAGTTCATCGCCCAGGCCGGCATGCGCTCGCTCATCGTGACGCCGCTGACCGTGCACGGGCTGGTGCTGGGCCTGGCCAGCTTCTACCGGAACGGCTCGCGCCCGGACTCCTTCGACGAGGAGGATCTGTCCCTGGCCACGCAGCTCGCCTCGTGCACCGCGCTGTCCCTCGACAACGCCCGTCGCTTCACCCGCGAGCACACGATCGCGTCGGCGCTCCAGCGCAGCCTGCTGCCGCGCACGCCACCACAGGTCGCGGCGGTGGAGCCCGCGCACTGCTACCTGCCGGGCCGCTACGGCGCCCACTGGTTCGACGTGCTCCCGCTGTCCAGCTGCCGAGTGGGGCTGGTCATCGGCTACGTACCCGGCGAGGACCTGTACGCCTCGGTCGCCATGGGACGCCTGCGCACCGCCGCCTCCACCCTCGCCGCGATGGACCTGCCGCCCGACGAGCTGATCACCCACCTCGACGACGTGGCGCAGAACATGGCCCGCGAGCAGCAGGCGGACCCGGAGAGCCTGCACCTCACGCGGGCGCCGTTCACCGCGTCCTGCCTGTACGTGACGTACGACCCGATCACCCGGCAGTGCTCGGCCGCCACCGCGGGGCACGACGGCCCGCTGCTGACCACCCCCGAGGGCGCCGTCAGCACCCTGGAGGTGCCGCGCGGTGCCCCGCTCGGACGGGGCGCCCCGCACGAGATGCTGACCACCGAGCTGCGGAACGGCAGCCTGCTGACCCTGTACTCGGACAGCGTCGCCAACCGGTACCCGGCCGAGGCCGGCGAACGGCTGAGCCGGCTGTGCGACGTGGTGTCCGACCCCGCGACCGCGCCGATGGAGATCTGCGACGCGGTCTCCTACCGCCTGCTGCGCGGCACCCCGCAGGACGGGGCGGCGCTGCTGGTGGCCAGACTCCGCGGCATCGACCCGGACCGCATCGCCACCTGGACCTTCCCGGCCGAGGCCGCTTCGGTCCCCGAGGCCCGCGGCGCGGCACGCGATCGGCTGGCGCACTGGGGGCTGGAGGAGCACGTCCCGGTCACGGACCTGGTCGTCAGCGAACTCGCCACGAATGTCGTCCGCCATGCCGTGGGGCCCATCCGGCTGCGCCTGATCCTCGACCTCAACGACCTGAATCTGACCGTCGAGGTGTCCGACGCCGCCGACACCGCCCCGCACCTCCGCCACGCCCGGCTCCAGGACGAGAACGGCCGCGGGCTGTTCATCGTCGCCTCCCTCACCCGGCACTGGGGAACGCGCTACGAGGACGACGGCAAGACCATCTGGGCCGAGCAGGACCTGTCGGCCGCGGCCTGACATCCGGCTCCGCCCGATGCGCCCGATGCGCCCGGACTCACCGTCAGCCCACGTCCCACAGGAAGCGGTGGGTGTGGATGCCGAAGTACGGGAAGGTGTCGACGCCCGCCACGCCCTCGATGGGCCGTACGACGTCGTTGACGAAGTCCAGCAGCTCGGGCGGCCCGGGGCAGACGACCTCGGCGAAGAGGGCGTAGGGCCCGGCGGTCAGGACGGCGTAGACGACCTCGTCGCGGGCGGACAGCGTGTCGGCCACGGCCCGCGGGTCGCCGTCGACACGCAGGCCGAGCAGCGCCATCGCCTGCCCGCCCATCGCCATCGGGTCGGTGACCCCGACGACCTGCACGACCTTTCCGTCGACGAGCCGCTGCAGCCGCTGGCGCGCCGCCGACGGGGAGAGCCCGACCTTGGGGCCGAGGTCGGCGTAGGGGATGCGGCCGTCGGTCTGGAGTTCGCGGAGGATCGCGCGGTCGATGTCGTCCACGGGGTCAGCCTGCCAGTTCCGCCAGCGCGTCGGCGAAGAGCGCGGTGTGGGTGTCGACGTCGGCGGCGGTGGTGGCCGGGCACATCAGGGCCATGTTGTGGAACGGCGTCATGAGGACGCCCCTGTTGGCCGTCCACAGGTGCAGGAAGTCCTCCAGCTCGGGGTCGGCGACGGCCGCCGACGCGGTGCCGGTGCGCGGCGCGGGCGAGGCGAAGCGGTACTCCGTGCGGGCGCCGAGGGTGCTGACCGACCAGGGCAGGCCGTGCTTGGCGACGGCGTCGGCCACTCCGCTCGCGAAGCGCGCGGCGAGAGCGGACATCTCCTCGAACGCCGCGTCGGTGAGGACGAGTTCGAGGGTGGCGCGCATGGCGGCGACGGACAGGGCGTTGCCGGCGAGGGTGCCGCCGACGCCTCCCATGTCGACGAGGTCGAGGTCGGCGCGGCCAAGGAGCCGGTCGGCGAGCTCGGCGGACAGGCCGTAGGCGCCGGCGGGGACACCGCCCGCGATGGCCTTGCCGATGGTGAGGATGTCCGGGTCGAGGTGCCATGCGGCGGTGGCGCCGCCGGGGCCGGCGGAGAAGGTGTGCGTCTCGTCGTTGACCAGCAGTACGCCGTGCCGGCGGGTGATCTCGCGGACCCCGTCGAGGTAGCCCGGCTCGGGCAGCACGATGCCGATGTTGGTGAGCGCGGGCTCCATAAGGACGGCGGCGACATCGCCGTGGGCGAGTTCGCGCTCCAGGCCCTCCAGGTCGTTGAACTCCGCGACGCGGCTGGTCAGGGTGACGTCGCAGGGCGCGCCCACGTTGCCGGGGCGGCTGACGCCGCCGCGTCCGCCGGGGCCGGTGACGATCAGCGACTCGTCGACGCTGCCGTGGTAGCAGTAGCTGTTGACCAGGATCTTCTGCCGTCCGGTGACGGCTCGGGCGAGCCGGATCGCCCAGCGGTTGGCGTCGGTGGCGGTGAGCGAGAACGACCAGCGGGGCAGGCCGAAGCGGCGGGCGAGTTCGCCGCCGACCCATTCGGCGTCCTCGGTGGGCAGCATCGCGGTGGCGCCGCCCTGCTCGCGGAAGCGGCGTTCGACGGCGGCGGCGACGGGCTCCGGGGAGTGCCCGGCCATGGCGCCGGTGTCGCCGAGGCAGAAGTCGGTGTACTCGTGGCCGTCGATGTCGGTGACCCGGGCCCCGCGGGCCCCGGCGAGGTAGCGGGGGAAGGCGCCGGCGTTCTTGTTCATCCACGTCATCGGCACGCGCCCGAAGAGGTGGTCGGCCCTCTCGTAGGCGGCGCGCGACTTCGGATTGCGGGCGACGGCGTCGGCGGTCTCGCGGGCCAGCAGTTCGCGCAGCCGGGTGCGGTCGAGGGACATGGGCGCTGCCTCCTGTACGGCCGATGACGTGATTTCGGTGACGGTACAGCGGAATCAAGCGCCCGCTCAATGGTTCGCACGCGAATCACGCACACCGGTGCCGTATTCGTGACCGGCCCGGCGGAAATCGCGCGGCACTAGCACTGATCACCGCACCTCGGCCGCCATCGGCCCATACGCCCGATGACCGCTGTCACCGGTGTTTTCCTGGACGGCGCGGGAGCCGCATGTGACGCACGCCTTCGCGGGCGCTCCGCGTCGTTCATACCCCTAGGGGGTATAGTCTGGTCATCAGGTGGACGGCGGCGCGGTTCTCGCCGTACACCGGAAAACGCACTTAACGCACGAGGAGAATCCATGTCTGTCACCTACAGCGTCTCCGGTATGAGCTGCGGCCACTGCGAGTCCGCGGTCAGCAAGGAGGTCTCCGCCCTTCCCGGCGTGACCGGGATCGAGGTGGACGCCAAGAGCGGTCTGCTCACCGTCGTCTCCGAGACCCCGCTGGACGACGACACGGTCCGCGCCGCCGTGGACGAGGCGGGCTACGAGCTGGTCGGCAGGGCATGACTCTCCCGGATCGCCCGCAGGTCACCCCGCCGGCCGGCACGGTCGCCACGGCCACGGCCACGGCCTCGGCCGCGGTCACCGAGCTCGAACTCGAGATCGGCGGGATGACCTGCGCCTCGTGCGCCGCGCGTGTGGAGAAGAAGCTCAACCGGATGGACGGCGTCACGGCCACCGTCAACTACGCCACCGAGAAGGCCAAGGTCGCGTTCGGCGACGGCATCGGCGTGACGGACCTGATCGCCACCGTGGAGGCCACCGGCTACACCGCGGCCCTGCCCGCGCCGCCGGCCCACGCCCCGGCGTCAGGCGATCCCGCGTCCCCCTCGGCGCCCGACGAGCTCACCACCCTGCGGCAGCGGCTGGTGACCGCGGTCGTGCTGGCCGTGCCCGTGATCGCCATGTCGATGGTCCCGGCCCTGCAGTTCGCCAACTGGCAGTGGCTCTCGCTGACGCTGGCCGCGCCGGTGGTCGCGTACGCCGCGTGGCCCTTCCACCGGGCCGCCTGGACCAATCTGCGGCACGGCGCCACCACCATGGACACGCTGGTCTCGCTCGGCACGCTCGCCGCCTTCGGCTGGTCGGTGTGGGCGCTGTTCTTCGGCGACGCCGGGATGCCCGGCATGAAGCACCCCTTCGAGCTGACCGTCGCCCGCGGTGAGGGCTCCGCGAACCTCTATCTGGAGGTCGCGGCCGGCGTCACCGCCTTCATCCTGGCCGGGCGCTTCTTCGAGGCCCGCTCCAAACGCCGCGCGGGGGCCGCGCTGCGCGCCCTGATGGAGCTGGGCGCCAAGGACGTCTCCGTGCTGCGCGACGGGCGCGAGGTGCGGATCGCGACCGCGGACCTCGCGGTGGGCGACCTGTTCGTGGTCCGTCCCGGCGAGAAGATCGCCACCGACGGCGTCGTACGGGAGGGCACCTCGGCCGTCGACGCGGCCATGCTGACCGGTGAGTCGGTGCCCGTCGAGGTCGGTCCCGGGGACGCGGTCACCGGCGCCACCGTCAACGCCGGGGGACGGCTGGTCGTGGAGGCCGTCCGGGTCGGCGCGGACACCCGGCTCGCGCACATGGCACGGCTCGTGGAGGACGCGCAGAACGGCAAGGCCGCCGCCCAGCGGCTGGCCGACCGCATCTCGGCGGTCTTCGTGCCCGTCGTGATCCTGCTGGCCCTGGGCACCCTCGGCGTCTGGCTGGCGCTGGGCGAGGGCCCCGTCGCGGCGTTCACCGCGGCCGTCGCCGTCCTGATCATCGCGTGCCCGTGCGCGCTGGGCCTGGCCACGCCGACCGCCCTGATGGTCGGCACGGGGCGCGGCGCGCAACTCGGCATCCTCATCAAGGGCCCCGAGGTGCTGGAGACCACCCGCCGGGTCGACACCATCGTGCTCGACAAGACCGGAACGGTCACCACGGGCGTCATGACCCTCACCGGCGTGCACCTTGCCGACGGGGAGCGGGAGGAGGAGGTCCTGCGGCTGGCCGGCGCCTTGGAGCACGCCTCGGAGCACCCCATCGCGCGCGCCGTCGCCACCGCCGCCCAGGAACGCGCCGGAGACCTGCCCGGAGTGGCGGACTTCCTGGCGCTGCCCGGGCTCGGCGTCCAGGGCACGGTGGACGGACGCGCCGTCACCGTGGGCCGCCAGGCGCCGCCCGCACCGCTGCCGGAGAAGCTCGTCCTCGCCAAGGCGGAGGCCGAGGCGCTGGGCGGCACCGTGGTGACCGTCTCCTGGGACGGACGGCCCCGCGCCCTGCTGGCCGTCGCGGACGCGGTGAAGCCCACCAGCGCCCGGGCCGTGCGCATGCTGCGCGAACTCGGGCTCACCCCGGTGCTGCTGACCGGGGACCACGAGGCCGTGGCCCGGTCCGTGGCCGCCGAGGTCGGCATCGACGCGGCCGACGTCATCGCCGAGGTCATGCCGGAGGACAAGGTCGCCGTCGTCCGGCGGCTGCAGGAGCAGGGCCGGTCGGTCGCCATGGTGGGCGACGGCGTCAATGACGCGGCCGCCCTGGCCCAGGCCGACCTGGGCCTGGCCATGGGCACCGGGACGGACGCCGCCATCGAGGCGAGCGACCTGACCCTGGTCCGGGGCGACCTGCGGGTCGCGGCGGACGCCATCAGGCTGTCGCGCCGCACCCTGGCCACGATCAAGGGCAATCTCTTCTGGGCCTTCGGCTACAACGTGGCGGCGCTGCCGCTGGCCGCCGCCGGCCTGCTCAACCCGATGATCGCGGGCGCGGCGATGGCCTTCTCGTCGGTCTTCGTCGTGGGCAACTCCCTGCGGCTGCGCGGTTTCCGGCCCCTCGCGGACTGAGCCGGGCGCGCCCTGGACCCCGTCGCCGTGGTCGCCTCACTCCTCCCCGAGGAGCGAGGCGACCACGGCGTCCATGTCGACGCCGCGGAACTCGTGGCCGGGTGGAACGGCCTCGTAGACACGGGCCAGGAAGATCCGCAGGTCGGTGGTGGCGATCTCCACCAGGGCGACGCCCTCGGAGGTGCGGAACTCCATCGCCGTGCGGTCCGGGCCGGCGGGGCGGATGTGGACGTCCCCCTCGCCGGCCGGCTCGTACAGCCCCTTGGTGAGCAGGCCGCGGCCGAAGATCCAGGTGACCTCGGCGCCATCGAGCGAGACCGAGGGCGGGAAGGCGACGCGCGCCGCGAGCGGGTCCTCCCGGTGGTAGCGCAGGGCCGCGGTGATCTCGCGGCCCTCGGGCCCGGACTGCGGGGTGTGCAGGCGGGCGTGGACGATGTGGTCGATGTCGGTGAGCATGCCTGGGTCCTCCGGGGGTGCCGTGCCGCGTTCCGGTGTGCCTTCCGTCGAGGGGTGAGAGCGTCAACGGCCTTGCGCCTTACGCGGGTTGCGGAGAGATTTCCGGCGAGTCGATGTGATCCGCGTCACATTGCCTCGGTGGCGCTGTCGGCGGCCCGTGCCACGATGAGGTCGCGGCGCCCCGGCCGGACGCCGCCGGACCACGACGGAGGTTGGCAATGGGCGCGCGGCGCGACATCGGGGCGCGGGAGCGCCGGCACCGGATGGCGGCTCGGCAGCGGCTGACCCCCGGCGGGCGGTCCGAGCGGCCCGAGGAGGCCGCGGAGTCGCTGGTCGCCCTGCACGGCACGGACCCGGCGACGGTCTACCTGTCCGCCGCGGCCCGCATGCGCGTCCCGGACGCGGCGGCGATCGATCACGCCCTGTACGAGGAAAGCAGCCTGACCCGGCTGCTCGCGATGCGCCGGACGATGTTCGTGGTCACGGCCGCCGCGCGACCGGTCGTCCACGAGGCGGCGGCCCACGCGATCGCCACCGCCGAACGCCGGAAACTGCTGGCCTTCCTCGCCGAGGGCGGCGGCTGGGACGAGCGATGGCTCGCGGAGGCCGAGGAGGCCGTCCTGACCGCCCTGTCCGAGGGCGGGGAGGCCACGGCGGCGGAACTGGCCGTGCGGGTGCCGAGGCTGCGCGAACAGGTGGTGGTGGCCCGCGGGAAGCCGTACGAGGCCACGCAGAACGTGTCGAGCCGGGTCCTTCGGGTGCTCGCCGCCGAGGGCCGGATCGTACGGCGGCGCCCGGTGGGCGGCTGGACGAGCAGTCAGTACCGCTGGGCGGCCGGCGCGGTCCTGCCGCGGACACCGGCCGGCGAGGCGCGGGCGGAGCTCGTGCGGCGCTGGCTGGCGGCGTACGGGCCGGGCACCGAGGCCGATGTGAAGTGGTGGACCGGCTGGACGCTGACCCAGGTCCGCGCGGCGCTCGCGGCGGTCGGCGCGGAGCCCGTCGGCCTGACGGAGGGCACCGGGTACGTGCTGCCGCAGGACACCGCGCCGGAGCCCGACCCCGGCCCCTGGGCGGCGCTGCTGCCCGCGCTCGACCCGACGCCGATGGGCTGGCGGGGGCGGGACTGGTATCTGCCCGAGGATCCCGCGGAGCGGGCCGCGCACTTCGACCGCTCGGGCAACATCGGCCCCACGGTGTGGTGGAACGGCCGGGTCGTCGGCGGCTGGGCCCAGCGCGCGGACGGCACCGTGGTGCACCGCCTCCTCACCGACCCCGGCCGCGAGGCGGCCGCGGCGATCGAGGCGGAGGCGGACCGGCTGCGCGGCTGGCTGGGCGGCACACGCGTCACCCCCCGCTTCCGTACACCGCTGGAACGCGAGCTTTCGGCCTGAACTGCCGTCACCCTGGGTATGCCGCACCTGACGCCCGGTACAGGGAGCTGACGGTGGAGGGTGGACCCATGGAACAAGTGGCGGTGTTCTGCGGCAATTGCGACTGCGGCTGTCCCACGCTGTACGTGGACGAGAGCGCGCCGCCCGAGCAGAGGGTCGTGATGACCGACGACTTCGGGCAGCGCGTGCGGATGAGTTCCGACCAGTTCCGTTCGCTGGTGGAAGAGGCGAAGGCGGGCCGGCTGGACCACGTCTAGCGGTCCGGCCGGCCCGCCTTCGCGGGGGCCCCGTCAGCCGAGGCGGGTGAGCTTCGAGCCGAAGGGGGGCTCGGTCAGGTCGCGTTCGAGCGCGACCGGGACCTTGACGCTGCTGTCGCCGTTGCCGACGGTGAGGGTGCCGATCGTCGTTCCGGCCGGCGCCTTGTGCGGGATGCCGCTCTTGGCCCCGACCACCGAGATGTCGACCTTCAGCCCGGTCCAGCCGATCGCGGTGACGTCCTTGGTGGCCACGACGCGGGTCCGGCCGCCGAGGCCGTCGTCGATGTAGCCGACGACGTCGCCCTTCTTGATCACGGTGTCCGAGGTGAGGATGGACAGGGCGGCCTGCAGCAGGGTGCTGCTGCGGTCGAGCACCGTGTCGATGATGGGCGCCTTGTGCTGCCCGAGCATCGCGCCGACGATCAGCTGGTTGGTGCCGCCGATCTCACGGACCGCAGCGAAGAGCAGATTGCCGCCGGCCTTGGTGCTGGTGCCGGTCTTGATGCCGACGACATGGTCGTAGCCGGCGAGCTGGTTGTAGTTCTTCTGGATGTCGCCGTTGAGGTCCGTGTACTGGATCTTGGTGGCGATCTCCGCGAACACCGGGTCCTTCATCGCGGCGTGACCCAGTTTCACCTGGTCGCTCGCGGTGCTGACGGTGGTCGCCTCCAGGCCGCTGGGGTCGGTGTAGTGGGTGTTCCGCATGCCGAGCTGCTTGGCGGTGGCGTTCATCTTCTTCACGAACGCCGCCTCCGACCCAGCGTCCCAACGGGCCAGCAGGCGCGCGACGTTGTTCGCCGACGGCAGCATGACCGCCTCCAGCGCCTCGTACTCGCCGAGCTTCTGTCCCTCGGTCACCTTGACCACGGACTCCTGCTCGGCCTGGCCGCTGACGAACTGCTCCTCGGCCTTCTTGTCGACCGGGACCGTCTCGCCCTTGCCGCCCTTCTTGACCGGGTGGTCGCGCAGGATCACATAGGTCGTCATGACCTTCGCGACGCTGGCGATCGGCACGGGCTTCTCCTTGCCGAACGCGCCCAGCCGGCCCAGGCCCTCGGCCTCCACGACCGCCTGGCCCTCCGCGGGCCACGGCAGCGAGAGCTCGTCGCCCTTGAAGGTGTACGACGACTTCGCCGTCAGCGTCAGCGCGGGCGCGGGCAGCGGGCGCAGCGCCTGCACCAGCACGAAGACCACCGCCAGCAGCAGCACCAGCGGCGTCCAGATCTTCACCCGGCGCCAGGTGGTGCGCAGCGGGGTCTGCGCCGGCGGCGGGGTGTTGGTCAGCTCCGCCAGCAGCTTGAGCGGTTCGTCCGGCTCGGGCGGGAGCGGCATCTGCTTGGTGCGCGAGCCCAGGCCCTCGGCCGGCCGGTCGTCGCCGACCAGCGGGACAAACGTTCCGCCCGGCCGGGCGGGCGTCGCCACGGGCGCGGCGGCGGCGGTGGGCCGTGCGGCGGGCTTACCGGCTTCGGCCGGTTCCTCCACCCTGCTCTTCCCCGGCGCGGGGGCCGGTGCGGCGGCGGACGCGGCAGCGGGTGCGGCGGCCGGTGTGACAGCCGGTGCGCCGGGCGCCCTCAGGGTGAGCGTTCCCTCCCGGGGCGGAGCGTCCGCGCCGTCCGCGCGCGGCGCACGCAGCGTCAGGGTGCCCTCGGCGGTGCGGACACCGCCTCCGGGGCCCCCGAACGCGCCCCCTCCGCCGTTGACATCGCCGGAATCGCGGTCGCCGGAGGGGGCGTCGGAGTCGCCGGCGGATGAGGTGGCGGTCTCTTCGGCCTCGTCGGCCTCTTCGATGACCTCGGCGCCGTCCTCGGGGCCGTCCTCGGCAGGAGCCTCGTCGTCCTCCGCGGTCTCTTCGGCGTCCGCCTCGTCCGCGGACTCCTCAGACGCCGCTGTGGCGGCCTCGGGACCGTCCTCAGGCTCGTCGGGGCCTCCGTCGGCCTCCGCTTCCTCCGCGGCGCTCTCAGGGGCGTCCTCAGAGGCGTCCTCGGGGTCGTCGGCGGGCTCGGCGCCGGCGGCGCCCCCGTCGTCCGGGGCCGCCGACGCGCCTGCGTCGTCGGTACGGGATTCCGCGGGCGCCTCACCGTCGGCCGCCGGGGAGGCGTCCTCGGCGTCCGGCGCAGTCGTGTCCGCCACGTCGTCCGCTTCCGCTCCGCCGTCCGGCGTACCGGAACTACGCCGCTCCGGTTCCGCCTCCGCGTCCGCACCGTCCGCCGAGGGCGGCTCCGGCGCGGGCTCCGGGGCGCCCGGCGACGCCTCCGCCGGCTCCCTTCGGAAGACGGCGAGCCTCGGATCCACCGCCCCGCGCCCGGTCGCCTCCCCCGACGACTTCTGCTGATCCGCCCTGCCGGGGGACTCGCCCGCCACGCAGACCTCCTCCACACGTCGTGCGGGACGCCGCCGCGGCGCCCCGCTCACCCTTACACCAGTTTCCAGGCCCCGGCCGATCAGCCTCCGAGGGACCCGCCGACGGGGCGCCTCGGCCGCCCCCACGGCGGCGCCGCCCCGGTCCAAGACGCAAACGACATATGAGTCGGTTCCCGCACGAACGGGCAAGGCGCTCTCGACAGGCCGGTGTGAGAGGCGTCACCCTGTCATTCATCCACGCGGGGAGGCATGGATGGGCAGGAGCCGCAGAACACTTCCGGAGGAGCTGTTGCTGCTCGCCTTGGACCCGGCCACGGGTACCACGGCGCAGCCGCAGTCTCTTGACCTCGGTCTTGCCGGGGCCCAGCTAGTGGAGCTGGCCCTCGCAGGACGAATAGCCCCTGACGGGGATCGTATCGCCGTGGTGCACCCACGGCCGACAGGAGATCCGACCCTGGACTCCGCGCTCGAACTGCTGCGCCGACGCGGCAGCCCGGTGCGCGCCGTCCACTGGATCGGCGGGCCCCGCCTGGGGCTGCGCCAGACGTATCTCGCGCACCTGGAGCGGTGCGGCATGGTGCATGCCGTACCGGGTCAGATGTGCGGGGTGCTGCCGACCACGCGCTATCAGGCGACCGACAGCGAGGTCAGCCGGGAGATCAGGGCCCGGCTGGACAGCGCGATCCGCACCGGTGTGCCACCGGACCCGCGGACCGCCGCCCTCGCCGCGATCGCCCATGCGGTGGGCCTCGGCAAGCATCTGTACCCGGGCAACGAGGGCCGGTCCTCGCGATCGCGTCTGCGTGACCTGATCCGGTACGACCCCATGGGCGGCCTCGTCGCGCACGCCGTGATGGACGTGCAGAACGGTGCCGCGGCACAGCCCAAACGCGCCCCCGGCCAGGGGCGCCCCGCACCGGACCAGGCCACGGGCCACGGAATGGTGCGGGCGGGCGCTCGCTGAACCCACGGTGCCGGGTCAGGGCCCCGGCACCGACAACAGCACCACCGCACCACCGGTGCGCCACGGCGCGCGGGACGAGGAACCGGTCCGGCCGGCCCTCGCCCCGCGTGCCGCTGCCGTTTGTCCGCTCTTTTGAAGAGCGCAGCATACGACCATTTCCCAGCGGTGGGATGACCGATAGTGGCAGTCTGCTGACCAGCAGTACACGTCAGCGCGGAACTCAGCGCAGAACAGCAGCCGCTCGCAACCGGAGGTGCGCATCCCGTGGCCGCCAACGTCAATCCCACCGTCAGGCGTCGCCGACTCGGGTCGGAATTGCGCAAGTTGCGCGAGCAGAAGGGGATGACGGCCGAGGAGGTCGCGGCCCGGCTGCTCGTCTCGCAGTCCAAGATCAGCCGCCTGGAGAACGGCCGTCGCAGCATCAGCCAGCGCGACGTCCGCGACCTGTGCGGTGTGTACGGGGTCGATGACGCCCGCCTGGTCGACTCCCTGATGAACATGGCCCGCGAGTCGCGCCAGCAGGGCTGGTGGCACGCCTTCGGCGACGTCCCGTACAGCGTCTACATCGGCCTGGAGACCGAGGCGGAGTCGCTGCGCGTCTACGACTCCCTGGTGGTGCCCGGCCTGTTGCAGACCCGGAACTACGCGGCCGCGGTCATCGAGGGCACCCTCCCGGAGGCCACCCCCGAGCAGATCGAGAAGCGGATCGAGATCCGGCTCCGCCGGCAGGAACGCGTCACCGACCCGGACATCCCGCTGCGCTTCTGGGTGGTCATGGACGAGTCGGCGCTGCGCCGCGTCGTCGGCAGCAAGGACGTGATGCGCGAACAGCTGGAGTATCTGACCCAGATGAGCGGCCAGGCGCACGTGACCGTGCAGGTGCTGCCCTACGACGCCGGCGCGCACCCGGGCATGTCAGGGAACTTCGCGATCCTGGAGTTCGCCGACGCGACCGACTCCAGCGTGGTCTACATCGAGGGCGTCACCAGCGACCTCTACCTGGAGAAGCCGACCGACGTGCACGGCTACAGCGTCATGTACGAGCACTTGAGGGCGCAGGCGCTGAGCGCCGAGGCGAGCCGTCTGTTCATCGCGGACGCGGCCAAGGAATACGCCCGCTGACGGTGCGTCATGGTCGTGGGGGCCCGGCGGGCCGGAACCCTACACCCGCGTTGCCGCAAGGCGGAAGGTGAATTTGGAATATGCCACCCGTTGGAGGTAACGGCGCCTGTGGCCGGTGATGTTGGCGAGTAGCTTCGATCACGTCAGAGCTGCACGAAAGAGAAAGCTCGGAGCGATCATGGCTATTCAGCTCGGAAACACCAAGGCGTGGATCAAGTCCTCGCGCTCCCAGGGGAACGGGGCCTGCGTCGAGGTCGCGTCCCGCCACCTCTCCGCCGTCGACGTCCGCGACTCCAAGGACCCCGACGGCCCTACCCTCGGTTTCTCCCCCGACGCCTGGTCGGCATTCGTCACGGACGTCAGCCGTGGCGCCTTCGACCTGGACTGAGCACCACCGCAGTACCCGTACGGGCCCTCTCGACCGGCACGCCGTCCTGGCCGAGGGGGCTCACTGCGTTCCGCGCCCTCCGCCCTCCTCCCCGGGCGGAGCCGGTCCACGCGGACCGCTGCCCGGCCGCGCGCCGCCCGGACAGGGAGCCCGGCCCCGACGGCGTTCCAGGCCGACACCCCACTCCCCGGCCGGCGGAGGCCACCAGGGGAGAACAACGGGTCGTTCCGGCGAAGTACCCGCCAATCGTGAGCTGCCAGACGTGTTCACGACAACGTCAAGTAAGGTCAAGAACAAGTAAAACAATTCTGCCATCTGATCGCAGTTCATACTCTTGAACGCGACTGGTCTTGACCATGCCCCCACCGCGCGGTTCAATCTGGGGCGCCGCCCCGCGACGGACGTACCGGCGAAGTACGCACCCGTTCACAAGGCGGACCCCTGAAGGGGGCAACAAGGCATGAACAGTCTCGACTGGGCCGTACTGGTCGCGTACTTCGGCGTGATGGTCGTCATCGGCCTGTGGTCCCACAAGCGTGTCGACAACGTCGGCGACTTCTTCACCGCCGGCGGCCGCATGCCGTGGTGGCTGTCCGGCATCTCGCACCACATGTCCGGCTACAGCGCGGTCATGTTCACCGGCTACGCCGGCATCGCGTACACCTACGGCGTCACCTCGTACGTGACGTGGTCCTTCCCGATCGCCATCGGCATCGCCATCGGCGCCAACCTCTTCGCGCCGCGGCTCAACCGGCTGCGTTCCCGGCTTCATGTGGCCTCACCGCTGGAGTATCTGAAGAACCGTTACAACGTGCCCACGCAGCAGGCGCTCGCCGTCTCCGGCGTCCTGCTGAAGATCGTGGACGTCGGCGCGAAGTGGGCGGCCATCGCCACCTTGCTGTCGGTCTTCACCGGTGTCTCCCTCAACCAGGGCATCCTCATCACCGGCGCCGTCACGGCCGTCTACTGCACGGTCGGCGGCCTGTGGGCCGACGCCCTCACCGAACTGGGGCAGTTCGTCATCCAGCTGCTCGCGGGACTGGCGATGCTGGTCGCGGTGCTGGGGAAGATCGGCGGCGTCAGCGGGCTGTGGACCGTGTGGGACAAGCTGCCGGACAACCACACCGCCCCGACGGCCGGCCCGTACACGCTGACCTTCCTGCTGGCGTACCTGTTCATCAAGACCTTCGAGTACAACGGCGGCATGTGGAACCAGGCGCAGCGCTACATGGCCACCGCCAACGCCCGCGAGGCCACCCGCTCGGCCCGGCTCTCCGCGCTGCTGTGGTTCGTCTGGCCGCTGGTCCTCTTCTTCCCGATGTGGGTCGCCCCGCTGCTGGTGCAGGCGCAGAAGCCGGACGCCTCCGACTCCTACGCGCTGCTGACCGAGCAGTTGCTGCCGCACGGCCTGCTGGGCCTGGTCGTCGTCGGCTTCTTCTCGCACACGATGGCCATGTGCTCCTCCGACGCCAACGCGATCGCCGCGGTGTTCACCCGCGACATCGCGCCCGCGGTGTCCAAGGCGGCGCGGTCCTGGAACGAGCGGGCCGGGCTGCTCGCCGCCCGGGTCACCACCGTGGCCTTCCTCGCCTTGTCGATGGCGGTGGCCACCCAGGTCAACTCGCCGGCCTTCAAGGACATCATCACCGTCGTCATCAAGTGGGTGGCCGGACTGATGGGCCCGATCGCCATCCCGTTCATGCTGGGCCTGCTGCGGCCGTTCCGTAAGTCCGGCCCGACCGCGGCGCTGGTGTCCTGGGCGGCCGGGCTGTTCGCCTTCTGGCTGACCAACTACGGGCTGGACGGCGTGCAGTTGCAGATCCAGATCGTGACACCGCTGGCCGTCTCGCTCGTCCTGTACGTGCTCATCGGCTTCATCAAGCCCGAGGACACCCCGGAGCGGGACGCCGTCCTGGCCCGGATCAACTCGGACGGCGACGGCGACGGCAAGGACGGCGCGGCCGCCGAGGCGCTGCCCGAGACGCCGGCCACGGCCTGAGGCCGGGACGCCGGGCCGTTCCCCGTCCGGATCAGGCGGCGGGGTAGCGCTCCAGCCACGCCGCCGAGACGCCCCCCGGCCCGTGCAGGGCCGGGGCCTGCGTCATCTCCATGGCGAAGTCGTCCGCGAGCTGGAGGATCGTGCCGCGGCCCTCCAGCTCGGCGAGCCAGGCCGGCGGCAGGGCGGTCTCCCCGTGCTGGACGCCGAGCAGGTTGCCGCAGATCGAGCCGGTGGAGTCGCTGTCGCCGGAGTGGTTGACCGCAAGCAGCAGGCCGTGCCGGATGTCGTCGGCCACCAGGGCGCAGTAGACGCCGATGGCGAGCGCCTCCTCCGCGGTCCAGCCCTCGCCGAGCGCCTCCACCCGCGTCGCGTCGGGCAGGCCCTGGCGCACCGCCCCGAGCGCGGCCCGCAGGGCGGCGGAGGTCTCCTCGTTCCCCGGGCGCCGCGCGATGAGGGCGAGGGCGTGCTGCACGGCGCCGTCCAGTGACTCACCGCGGGCCAGTCCGTGGACGATCACCGCGAAGGCACCGGCCGCGAGGACCCCGGTGGGGTGGCCGTGGGTCTGCGCGGCGCATTCGAGGGCGAGTTGCAGGACGAGCTGCGGCTCCCACCCGACGAGCAGTCCGAAGGGCGCGGAGCGCATCACGGTGCCGCAGCCCTTGGAGGCGGGGTTCTTCGGCCGGTCCAGGGTGCCCATGCGGTCGTCGCCGAGTCCGGTGAGGCAGGCCCGGCCGGGGGCGCGCCGGGAGTAGAGCCATTCCTCGCGGGCCAGCCAGCCGATGTCCTTGCGGCGTTCGTCGGGGCCCCAGTCGCTCTGGGTGGCGGCCCAGCGCAGATACGCCCGGTGGATGTCGGTGGGCGGGTGCCAGGCGCCGGTGTCGCGGCGCACCTGGGCGCGGATCAGCCCCTCGACGGTGAAGAGGGTCATCTGGGTGTCGTCGGTGACCGCGCCGCGCCGGCCGTAGGCGGGGACGTAGTCCGTGACGCCCTTCTCACCGTGCGCGCCGCGGATGGCGGCGAGGGAGTCGAACTCGATGCCGGCGCCGAGCGCGTCGCCGATCGCGCCCCCGAGCAGGCATCCGCGCACCCGGCTGCGGAAGTCCTGCTGCTCGTCACGCCCCCATACCGCCCCGGCCATGCCACTGCCTCCTTCGCCGCTGCCGCCAGCACTGTAATCGACCACGAACGGTCGGCTCCCGACCACGAACGGAATGTGGTCAGTCACTCGCGGAGGCGCTCCGCGCAGATGCCGGGCCGACAGCGGGAGCGGGGGCGCGGGGTCAGTCCTCCAGCACCGGCAGGAGTTCGGGGAGGTGGCCGTCGGAGGCGAGGCCGGCGGTGATGCGTTCGGTGGGGACCTCGCCGTAGGTGGTGGTGCGCTGGCGGGCGGGGCGGCCGGCCGCCTCGGCGATGGCGACCAGGTCGCGGATGGAGCGGTAGGAGCCGTAACTCGACCCCGCCATGCGGGAGATGGTCTCCTCCATGAGGGTGCCGCCCAGGTCGTTGGCGCCGGAGCGCAGCATCTCGGCGGCGCCGTCCGCGCCGAGTTTGACCCAGCTGGTCTGGATGTTGGTGATGTGCGGGTGGAGCAGGAGGCGGGCCATCGCGGTGACGGCGCGGTTGTCCCGGGCGGTGGGGCCGGGGCGGGCGATGCCGGCGAGGTAGACGGGTGCGTTGGTGTGGATGAAGGGCAGGGTGACGAACTCGGTGAAGCCGCCGGTCTCCTGCTGGATTCGGGCGAGCAGGCGCAGGTGGGCGAGCCAGTGGTGGGGCTGGTCCACGTGCCCGTACATCATCGTGGACGAGGAGCGAAGTCCCAGGGCGTGGGCGGCCTTGACGACCTCGATCCAGGTGGCGGTGGGGAGTTTGCCCTTGGTCAGGATCCAGCGGACCTCGTCGTCGAGGATCTCGGCGGCGGTGCCGGGGATGGAGTCCAGGCCGGCGTCCTTGGCGGCGGCCAGCCATTCGGGGATGGACATGCCGGTGCGGGTGGCGCCGTTGACGACCTCCATCGGGGAGAAGGCGTGCACGTGCATGCCCGGCACGCGTTCCTTGACCGCGCGGGCGATGTCGAAGTAGGCGGTGCCCGGCAGGTCGGGGTGGATGCCGCCCTGCATGCACACCTCGGTGGCGCCGACCTGCCAGGCCTGCTCGGCCCGGTCGGCGACCTGGGACAGGGACAGGGTGTAGGCGTCGGCGTCGGTGCGCCGCTGCGCGAAGGCGCAGAAACGGCAGCCGGTGTAGCAGACATTGGTGAAGTTGATGTTGCGGGTGACGACATAGGTCACCTCGTCGCCCACGGTGTCACGCCGCACGTCGTCCGCGATCCCGGTCAGCGCGTCCAGCGCGGCGCCGTCGGCGTGGAACAGTGCCAGCGCCTCGGCGTCGGTGAGCTTGGCCGGATCATCGGCGGCGACGGACAGCGCGGTGCGCACATCGGCCTCGATACGGTCCGGGACCAGGCCCGGCGCGGCCTGCTCGCGCAGCGCCTCCCAGTCCCCGTACACCACGTCGAAGTCCTCGCGCCGGTCGCCGGTGCGGCCCTCGGTGTCGATGCTGCGGTGCAGATCGGTGCGGCCGGTCGCGGTGAAGGCCTCGTCGGGCTCCTGCCACGGGCGGCCCTCCACCACCGCGTCCTCGCGCGCCAGCCCGGTCTCCGGGTCCGCGAGCGCGGTCACGTGCGGCAGCAGCCGCGGATCCAGCCACGGCTCGCCCCGGGTGACGAACTCCGGGTACACGCACAGGCGTTCACGCAGCGTGAAGCCGGCCGCCGCCGAGTGCGCGGCGAGCTCGTCGATCCGCGGCCAGGGACGCTCGGGGTTGACGTGGTCCGGGGTGAGCGGGGAGACCCCGCCCCAGTCGTCGATGCCGGCGCCGATGAGCCGGGCGTACTCGGCGTCCACCAGGTTCGGCGGCGCCTGGAGGCACGCCGCAGGCCCCATGATGTGCCGGGCGACGGCGACGGTGGCGACCAGGTCGTCCAGCTCCGCGTCCGGCATGCCGCGCATCGCCGTGTCCGGCTTGGCGCGGAAGTTCTGGATGATCAGCTCCTGGATGCCGTGGTACGAACGGGAGACCCGGCGCAGCGCGAACAGCGACTCCGCCCGCTCCTCGTACGTCTCGCCGATCCCGATCAGCAGCCCGCTGGTGAACGGCACCGAGCTGCGCCCGGCGTCCTCCAGCACCCGCAGCCGCACGGCCGGTTCCTTGTCGGGCGAGCCGTAGTGCGGGCCGCCCGGCTCGGACCACAGCCGGGTAGCCGTGGTCTCCAGCATCATGCCCATCGACGGCGCGACCGGCTTGAGCCGCTGGAAGTCCGTCCAGCTCATCACGCCCGGGTTGAGGTGCGGCAGCAGCCCGGTCTCCTCCAGGATCCGGATCGACATCGCCCGCACATACGCCAGGGTGTCGTCATAGCCGTGCGCGTCCAGCCACTCCCGGGCCTCCGGCCAACGGTCCTCCGGCTTGTCCCCGAGCGTGATCAGGGCTTCCTTGCACCCCAGTTCCGCGCCGCGGCGGGCGATGTCCAGCACCTCGTCCGGGGACATGAACATCCCGTGACCCGCGCGGCGCAGCTTGCCCGGCACCGTGACGAACGTGCAGTAATGACACTTGTCCCGGCACAACCGCGTCAACGGGATGAACACGCTCTTGGAGTACGTGATGACGCCCGGACGCCCCGCCGCCTCCAGCCCCGCGTCCCGCACCCGGGCCGCGCTCTCCATCAGTCCGGCCAGGTCGTCCCCCCGGGCCTGGAGGAGCACCGCGGCTTCCGCGGTGTCGAGTGCGACGCCGTCACGGGCACGCTTGAGCGCACGGCGCATGCTGTTGGCGGTGGGCGGAGTGTGCGTCATTCTCCGAGCATAGGTGCGCCCTCCGTCGGTGGGCGCTGTCGGATAGATCACCGGGCCGGTCGCCCCCGGACGGGAATTTCGGCGCTGGCCTTGACGTCGGCGTCAAGGTCTACCGTCGGGGCATGCGGATCGGAGAACTCGCCGAACAGGCCGGCACCACCACGCGCGCCCTGCGGTACTACGAATCGCTCGGACTGCTCCGGGCCCGGCGCACCGGCAACGGCTACCGGGCCTATGACGAGGCGGACCTGAGACTGCTGCGGCAGATCCAGCTCCTGCGGGACTTCGGCTTCGAGCTGGAGGACACCCGCCCCTTCGTGGACTGCCTGCGCGCCGGCCACCCCGAAGGGGACTCGTGCCCGGCCTCCATCGACGTCTACCGGCGCAAGCTCGCGGAGCTGGACGACTACGTCGCCCGGCTCACCGAGGCGCGGGACCGGATCGCCGAGCAGCTGTCCCGGGCCGAGTCGGCGGCGGCTCCGCAACCGCGCTGTCAGTTCACCTGCGAGGGGAGTACGCGATGACCGCGAGGATGACAACGCCGTCCGCGGGACCGCCGGCCGAGGCGACCGACGAGACGTTCGCCGCCGAGGTGCTGCGGGCCGGGGTACCGGTGCTGGTGGAGTTCGGCGCCGACTGGTGCCCACCGTGCCGTCAGATCGAGCCCGTGCTGCGGGAGCTGGCGGGCGAGGAGGAGGGGCGGCTGAAGGTCGTCCGGCTGGACGTGGACCACAACCCGTGGGCGCAGAGCACGTACGGCGTCCTGTCGGTGCCGACGCTGATGGTCTTCCGGGACGGCGAGCCGGTGTGGTCCGCGGTCGGGGCGCGCACCAAGCGGCGGCTCCAGCAGGAACTGGCCGGCGTCCTCTGAGACCTCACAGATAGCGCGCGTGGTCGTCCAGCGCGCGCAGTACGTCCGCGGTCCCGGCGGAGGGCAGTTGCAGCACGACCTCCTCCAGCCCCAGATCGCGGAAGTAGGCGAGCTTGCCGGGGTTCGGGCGGACCGCGTAGGGCACGACCTGGGGGCCGGCCGGGTCGCGGCCCGCCTCGGCCCAGGCGCGGCGCAGCCCCGGCAGGCTCTCCTTCAGCCCGCTGCCGCCGATGGGCAGCCAGCCGTCCGCGTACTCGGCGATGTGCCGGAACAGCACGGGCCCGGCGGCGCCTCCGACCAGGGTGCGGGGCCGGGAGCCGGAGACCGGCTTGGGCCAGGCGTGGCTCGCCTCGACGCTCGCGTACTCGCCCTGGTAGGCGGTGGGTTCCGGCGCCCACAGCGCCCGCATCGCCGCCATCCGGTCGCGCACCAGGTCGCGGCGGCGGGGCCAGTCGACGCCGTGGCCGGCGGCCTCCTCCACGTTCCAGCCGAAGCCGACGCCCAGGGTGAACCGGCCGCCGGACAGGAAGTCCAGGCTCGCGACCTGTTTGGCCAGCACGATGGGGTCGTGCTGGGCGACCAGGGTGATCCCGGTGCCCACGCCGAGCCGCTCGGTGACGGCCGCCGCCGCGGCGAGCCCGACGAAGGGGTCCAGGGTGCGGCCGTACTCCGGCGGCAGGGGGTCGCCCATCGGCGCCGGGGTGCGCCGGCTGACCGGGATGTGGGTGTGCTCCGGCAGGTACAGGCCGTCGAAGCCGCGTTCCTCCAGCTCCCGGGCGAGCCGGACGGCGGGGACGGAGTGGTCGGTCAGGAAGATCGTCGTGGCGATCCGCATGGCGTCGTCGCACCTCCCGTGTGCGGTTCGACCGTAGGCCCTTCGCGCGGCGCGCGGGGCCGCGACACGGGTCGTACCAGGGGCGCGCGAGGGCCGCCCCCGGCCGTCCGCGGAACCCCTGGAGGGGCGGGTCAGCCCGCCGCGCCGACCGGGGCGTTGCGGAGCTCGGTGACGAGGGCGGGGGTGAGCAGCTCGCCGGCGCGGTCGGCGAGCACGGACATCTCGTAGCCGACGAGGCCGATGTCGCACCCTTCGCCGGCGAGGACGCCGAGGCAGCTGCCGTCACGGATACGGCCGACCATCATGAAGCCGCCCAGCATCTCGATCATGACCAGCTTCATGCCGTGGAAGCCGTGCGCGGTGGCCGCGTTCTGGGCCAGCGAGGTGATGCCCGAGACGACGGCGGCCAGGTGGTCGGCGCGGTCGCGGGTCAGGCGCTCGGAGGCGGCCATCAGCAGGCCGTCGGAGGAGACCGCGACGGCGTCGGTGACACCGTCCGTGGTCCGTACGAAGTCGGATATGAGCCAGCCGAAGCTCTGGACGGCGGTGGTCACGATGGCGTTCCTTCTTTGGTTCTGTACAGGGCCGGATCGGGGGCGGCCCCGCGGGCGGGTGCGGAGGGGGAACCGGTCTCGGCGCGGGCGACTCCGGCCCGGAAGGCGTTGAGCAGCACCGAGATGCCCGGCTTCGGCGCCGGGGGCGGCGGCTCCTCCTCGTCGGGGGCGAGCAGCCGGGTGGGCAGGATCACCAGGGCGGAGACGCCCCCTTCGGGCGTGTCGAACAGGCGCACCTCGATGCCCTGGCGGCGGGCGAGCCGGCCGACGACGTGGTGGCCGAGGAAGCGAGTGGGAGCCGACAGGAAGATCTCGTCGCCGCTGTCGACGAGCAGCGCGTTGGACCGCTGGAGGTCGGCCGGGCTCATGCCGACACCGTGGTCGACGACGGCGAAGCAGTACTCCCCCACCGCCTCGTCGCGCCAGCCGTGCACGTCGACGGACTCCTCGGGCGGGGAGAAGGTCAGCCCGTTCTCGATGAGTTCGGCCAGCAGGTGGGCGACGTCGGAGACCACGTGGCCGCGCAGAGAGGCGCGCTCCACCTGGGCGACCATCACCCGCCGGTACTGCTCGACCTGGGCGACCGCGGACCGGACGACCTCCAGCGCGGCCGCCGGGCGGGCGGTGGGCCGGGCGGTGTGCTGGCCGGTGAGGACCAGCAGGCTCTCGGCGTTGCGGCGCATGCGGGTGGCCAGGTGGTCCAGTTCGAAGAGCTCGGCGAGCTCGTCCGGGTCGAGCTCCCGGCTCTCCAGCCGGGTGATCAGGCCCAGCTGGCGGCGGATGAGGCCCTGGTTGCGGCGGCCCAGGTTGGCCAGCGACTCGGTGGTGTTGCCGCGCAGTCGCGCCTGTTCCGCGGCGAGGTCGAGGGCGGTGCGCTCGACGTTGCGCAGGGCGGCGGCGACCTCGGCGATCTCGGCCGCGCCGTGCCGCACCCGGACACCGGCGGGCTCGGCGGGTTCCGGTGGGGCCGCGCCTTTGGAACGGGCCTGCTGGATGCGCTGGACGGCCTCGGGGAGCCGCCGGCGGGCGATGTCGTCCGCGCCGCCGGCGAGGGCCGCCAGCGGGCGCGTGATGGAACGGGAGGCGAGCGCCGCGGCGGCGCTGACGAGGCCCAGGATGAGCACGCCCACGACCACGTAGAGGGTGAGCGAGCCGGCCGCCTCGTCGCTGAGCGTCCGGGTACGGGCCTTCACCTCGGCGCCGACCTCGAGCTGCACCGTGTACAGGTCGTCGTTGAGGGTGCCGGTGTCGTTCCACCAGGACCGGGAGTCGACGTTCAGGCGCGATCCGTCGACGCCGCGCTCGGCCAACTGCTCGTAGGTGAAGGCGTCGTTGGCGGCGACGGTCCCGAGTGCCTGGTCCAGACGGATGCGCTGGTTGGTGGTGGCGACCTGCCGGTAGCGTTCGATCGCGGCCACGCGCACGGCGCGCTCCTGGATGAACTCCAGGTACTCGGCGCGGCGGAAGGCGCCGTAGGCGAAGACGCCGTTGAGGGAGCTGCGCTCGTTGGCGAGTGCCTCCTTGGCCTCGGCCAGCGCCTGGAGCGCGGCGACGCCGTCGCGCAACTCCCGGTCGCCGCGGGTGACCGTCCCGGCCGCCGGGTCGACGGCGTTCAGGCCCGCGATGGCGTAGGTGTAGAAGGTGATCGCCGCGTCCCGGCCGGCGCTGTCGGCGTCGATGTCCTCGCGCGTAGCGGTGAGCCGGCCCAGTCGCGTCCGGATCACGTCCTCGATGGCGCCCTCGTCGCGCAGGGCGCGCAACTGGACGTCGACGTGCTTGCGGGTGGCGTCGAGCGGCTTGCGGTACCGGGCCTCACCGCCCAGCAGGCCGTTGGTCAGGCCGCGTTCCAGTTGCAGCTCGTGCACGAGGGAGCGCAGCCGCAGCGACAGTTCGACCTCGGAGCGGGTGGTGCGGGCGTCGCCGTAGTCCTCGGCGCGCAGCTCGACGGCGAGCCCGACGAAGGCGAGCAGGAGGCAGGTGGGAACGGCGAGGACGACCGCCACCCGGCCCCGGATGGTCCGCCACCCCGGCAGGGGACGGGGGAGGGCTCTGAGGATCGATCGAGGTCGCCGCCGCGCCTTCCGCACCGTCATGCGCCAGCATGGTAGCGGCCGGAATCGAATCGTCAATTTCTGACCCGTTAGCTGACGTTGGCGTTTGGGTGACCGGAGTCCCGCAGTGCTGCGAAAACGGTGCGAATGCCTCTTCCGGAACGCGGTAGCCACCCCCCGGAGGTCAACGCCGTGCGAACACCGGGGCCGTGAGGTCCACGGTGAGGGCGTGGCCCAGGTTGTTGGTGAAGGTGGCGTGCGGTCCTTCGGCTTGGGCGAGGACGAAGGGGTTGGACTGCCCGAGCACGACGACCCACATCAGGTCGCCGTCGGAGTCCAGCCGGGCGAAGAATCCCTCCGAGCCGAGCGAGCCGTCGCCGCAGCACACATACCCCGTTCCGTCGGGGAGTTCGGCGGTGCCGCGCGGGTGCGGGTCGGCCGACGTGACGAGCCCGGGGCTCCCGGCCAGCAGCGCCGCCAGGTCGAAGGGCTCGCCGATGCGGAACGCCGACAGCCGCGGGCCGTCGATGTGCGCGTCGAACGCCGTGCCGTCCGCCCGGTACAGGCCGTCGCGGGCCGGAACCTCGCCGGCCAGCCACAACTCGGTGATCAGACCCATCGGCCGCGCTCCTCCCGCTGTGCGGGACCAGCCCATCAGGCGGCCGCTCGGCACGTCTCGACCGCCGGGCGAACAGCGGGCGAACTCCCGCCCGCTCCCCGGCCGGCCGGGGAGCGGGACGAAGCCGGACCGGGCCGGCCGGGCGGCCCCGGGTCAGACCAGGCCGAGCGGCCTGGGACCGCGGGGGGCCTGGACGGGCAGCAGCATGCGCCAGACCGCGTCCTCCAGGCCGTGGACGGAGGCGATCCAACCGAGGCTGTCCTCCGGGGTGCCCATGCCGGCCGCGGAGGACAGCTCACCCACGACGTCCGCGAGGTCGCCGTGGCGCAGCGCCGGTTCCATGCGGCCCCCGCCGAGTCCGTCGGCGACATAGCGCTCGTACGCGGGCGCGGTGCGCAGCACCCCCACCGGCCGCCATTCCCCGGCCAGCCGGGACACCGGCTCCCCTCCCATGCGGCGGCCGTCGGCCTCGACGACCTGGGTGCGGGTGCGGTCGACCGCCAGCGCGGTCCACGCGTCGCCCCCCGTCAGCACCGCCGCGGGGCGGCACCGCTCGACGGCCTCGGCGACGGCCCCCGGCCCGTCCGGGCCGCCCGCGACCAGCGGCACCGCCGCCATGCCCGCGTACAGGCAGCCGTAGAAGGCACCGGCCAGGTCCGCGCCCTCGGGGTAGTCCAGCAGCACGCGGCTGCCGGGCGGCAGCAGGCGGCCCAGGCCCGCGGCGACCGCGCGGGCGCGCCGGTCGAGGCCGGCGAAGTCGCAGTCGTACGGCACATGGGGGCGGCCCTCCGGCTGCCGCACCGCGCGGCGGCGCAGCGCGGGGCCGGGCAGGCGGTACACGCTCACCGTGGAGCCACTGATCCCGGCCCGGGCACCGCTCACGGCCTCCCGACCACATCGTGAGCACATCGGCGGCCCTTCACCCCCCTCCGCGGAACGTCGTTTACACCAAAGGCATATGAGCACAGATCATGCGAAAAGACGGCGAACATTCCCCGCAACCCCTCAGAGCGCGCCCCCCGAAAGTCACCCATAGGTGACCGCGAACAGGTCGGCACGGCAAACTGGCACAGTCGGCAGATCCGAAACAACGGAACTGTCGTCTGCGGACACTGTTCCGGTTCGCGATGAACGATCGATATACGCACTGTTCGCGAACGGCAGTCGGCACCTGGGGGCAGGCATGGGAAGCGGTAAGGACCCCGGCGGAGCGCTGCGCTTCGCGGTCCTCGGCCCGGTGCGGGCCTGGCGCGGCGGACAACCCGTCCCTCCCGGCCCACCCCAGCAAAGGGCACTGCTGGGCGCGCTGCTGCTGCGCGGCGGCCGTCCCGCGACCGCCCAGGAGCTGGTGGACGCCCTGTGGGGCGAGGAGCCGCCGCCCACCGCCCTGGCCGCGCTGCGCAGTTACGCCTTCCGGCTCCGCAAGGCCCTGGGACCGGACGCCCTGGCCACCGTCGACGGCGGCTACGTCCTGCACCCCGTCGACGACTTCGACCTCTTCCGTGCCGAACAGCACCAGTCCGAAGCGGAGAAGGCCCGCGCCACCGGCGACCTGGCGGCGGCCCGCGCCGAACTGCGCCGCGCCCTGGCGCTGTTCGACGGCGAGCCGCTGGCCGGACTGCCGGGCCCGTACGCCGAGACCCAGCGCACCCGGCTGCTGGAATGGCGGCTGCAGATCACCGAGACCTGCCTGGACCTGGACATCCAGGCCGGCTGCCACGCCGAGGCGGTCTCCGAGCTGACCGTACTGTCCGCGGAGCACCCGCTGCGCGAACGGCTGCGCGCCCTGCTGATGCTCGCGCTGTACCGCGGGGGGCGGCAGGCCGAGGCGCTGGGCGTCTTCGCCGACACCCGCAGACTGCTCGGCGACGAGCTGGGCGTCGATCCCGGCACCGAACTCGCCTACCTCCACCAGCGCATCCTGGAGGCCGACCCCGCCCTGCTGCCACCGCCCGCGCCCCTGGCCGAGTCGGCCGTCGAGCCGGTGCGCCCGGCCCAGCTCCCGGCCACCGTCGCCGACTTCACCGGGCGGGCCGCCTTCGTCCGCGAACTCGGCGACCGCCTGGCCGCCGCCTCCGCGGACGGCGGCGTGATGGCGGTCTCGGCGGTCGCCGGAATCGGCGGAGTCGGCAAGACCACCCTCGCCGTGCACGTCGCCCACGCCGTCGCCGGGGCCTTCCCCGACGGGCAGCTCTACGTCGATCTCCAGGGCACCGGCCCCCGCCCCGCCGAGCCGGAGACGGTACTCGCCTCCTTCCTGCGCTCGCTCGGCGTGACCGACGCGGCCATGCCCGACTCCCTGCCCGACCGCGCCGCCCTCTACCGCACCACCCTGGCCGGCCGGCGGGTGCTGGCCCTGCTGGACAACGCCCACGACGCGGCCCAGATACGCCACTTGCTGCCCGGCACGCCCGGCTGCGCCGCCCTGATCACCAGCCGCGCCCGGATGGTCGACCTGGCCGGGGCGCATCTGGTGGACCTCGACGTCATGAGCCCCGAGGAGGCGCTGCAGCTCTTCACCCGCATCGTGGGCGAGGAGCGCGTCGCCGGCGAACGCCAGGCCGCTCTCGACGTCGTCGCCGCCTGCGGCTTCCTGCCGCTCGCCATCCGCATCGCCGCCTCGCGTCTGGCCACCCGCCGCACCTGGACCGTCGCCTTCCTCGCCCGCAAGCTCAGCGACGAGCGCCGCCGCCTGGACGAGCTCAAGGCCGGCGACCTCGCCGTCAAGGCCACCTTCGAACTCGGCTACGGCCAGCTCACCCCGCAACAGGCTCGCGCCTTCCGCCTGCTGGCCCTCGCCGACGGCCCGGACATCTCCCTCGAGGCGGGGGCGGCCGTCCTCGACATGGACGTCTACGACGCGGAGGAACTGCTGGAGGCCCTGGTCGACATCAGCCTCATCGAGTCCGCCGGGCCCGCCCGCTACCGCTTCCACGACCTCCTGCGCCTGTACGCCCGCGACTGCGCCGAACGCCACGAGGGCGACGACGCCCGCTGCGCCGCCCTGTCCCGGCTGCTCGACTTCTACCTCGCGTCGGCCGCCCGCACGTACGAGCTGGAGAACCCCGGCGACCGCGTCCTGGACCACCTCAGCCCGGTCGGCCGCCCCGGCCTGGCCTTCGCCTCCCGGCAGGAGGGCCTCGACTGGCTCTTCAACGAGGCCCCCAGCCTGCTCGCCGCCGTCCAGCAGGCCGCGGGCGACGGCTGCGAGGGCCCCATGCGGCGCGGCGTGGACCTGCTCTTCACCGCCCAGGACCTGATGGAATCCGGCATCTACGCGCGCCAATTCGAGCAGGCGACGCGTGCCCTGGTCACCACGGCGAGCGCCTGCGGCGAGACGCTCGTCGAGGGCCGGGCACGCGTACTGCTCGGCCAGCTGAACTGGCTGACGGGCCGGTTCGAGAACGCCGACCGCGAGGCGGAACGGGCCCTGGTGCTCGGGCTCGCCGCCGGGGACCCGCTCACCGGCAGTTACGCGCCGAATCTCCGCGGCATGGTTGCGCTGGCCACACGTCGCTTCGAGGAATGCGCCACCTACCACACGGCCGCCCTTGAGGCCTTCATGGCCGACGGGAACCGGCACGGGGGTGCGGCGGCGCTCAGCAATCTGTCCCGCGCGCAGATCGAGCTCGGCGACATCCCGGCCGCGATCGGCTCGGCCGAGGATGCGCTGGTGATCTATCGCGAGCTGAGAGCGGGGTTCCGTCTTGGCAACGGCCTGTACGCCCTGGCGATGGCACTGACCGCCGCCGCACGGCTGGACGAGGCGCTCGCCCGCCTGTCGGAGGCCCTGCACGTCTTCCGGGACGCCAGACAGCAGTTCTGGGAGGGCATGACGCTCTTCCGTATGGCAGAAGTCCATCTCGCCTCCGGCAGCCATCGCCAGGCCGCCTCGCTGGCCGAGCAGTCGTTGACCCTGCTGCGCGACATCGGCGGCGCGCTGCGCCGCGCCAATGCGCTCACCGTCCTTGGCAAGGCCCTCAACGGCATCGGCCAGACCGACCGCGCCCGGGCCTGCTGGCACGACGCCCTCGGCGAGTTGACCGCCCTCGGGTCCCCCGCCGCGGAGGCGGTGCGCCGCCTGCTCTCAGGGCCCGTCACGCCGGCTGTCGCGGTCTGACGTCCGGTAGCTGCAACACCACTGCTACAGGACATCAACCGATCCGTTTATCGGTTGATTATCGGCAGCTGCCACGATTCCATCACTGCGAGAGCCGCCCGCCTGGTGGCGCACGGGGGTCGTTGCCAGGCGGGCATCTCGCAGCCGAATTCCCTGGATAAGGAGACAAGATGAGCGAGTCCACGCCGGAGGCAGCCGGCACCGCAGAGGAGGAGGCGGAGGTCGTTGTCTCCCCGGAGACCGACGAGCAGCCCGCCGCCAAGGGGGAAGACACCCCCATCAAGCCCGACAACTGGCACTCGGACTGATTCTCCGTCTCCGGGGGGAGATACGGAGCCATCGGCCCGAGGACCCACGGAGGGGCACGGGGGGACACGGGGGATCGCACCACCAGCGGGGAGTACGACGGGTGACGCACCGGGGGGGTGTCACCCGGGGGGACAGCACGAAGGCATCACGGACCGACTGCGGCGCGGAGGGGGCGCCGCAGTCGGTCTTTGTCGTGCGCCGGGTGCCGGCGGTCCCGGTGTCGCGGGGAATCATGGGTCGCCGCATCAACTCGGCTTATTCACAACGGAGTTGTTCGTTCCAGTGACACGTGTGGCCTAAGGTCCTCAACGGCACCACCCGTACGCAAGTGACCGCCGGGCCGTGCGCCCGGTCTCTCCCCTGGAGGCGTCGTGCAACTCGTACGCAAGGCCACCGTCGTCCTCGCCGCCATCGTGGCCGGACTCCTCGCCGCGGCCGTCCCGGCCGCCGCCGCGGACAGCCCGGACAACTGGCACCAGACCATCGTCTCGCCCGACAACTGGCACCAGACCATCGTCTCGCCCGACAACTGGCACCAGACCATCGTCTCGCCCGACAACTTCGGCACCCCCTGACCTCGGCGGGCCGCCGTGGATGTCCCTCCCGCTCCGGCGCGAGGGACATTCGCATATCCGCGCCCAACTCCCGGCGCGTGACCGGGACATCGGGCGCCGCCCGCGCGTCAGATGTTGTGGGTGCGCCGCAGTTGGTCGCCGAGCCCACGGGGGAGCCGTGCGAGGCGGCCCGCGTCGATCACGGGTGACGGGTCAATGGCGGCGGCCCTCCGCTGCGGGAGCACAACGGGGCCCGGCTGCCCCTGGCTGGCCGTGGCCTGCTCGTGCTCGTACTGCCGGGGTGTTGCCATGACGTTGTGTCCCTTCGTGGGTGCGGGACGCGTCCGCGTACCGAAAAGGGCAACTCCCCACACCGCCCTTACGTAACGGGCGGATCGGACATTCGGCAGGCCGGGCGGCGAGGCCCCAGGATGCGCGGGGCCGGAATTCCCTGTGCCGCCGAGGCCCGATGCGCCACACCGCATCCGGCCGAGGGCGGCGCCCGCCGCCCGCCTCCCGCGTGGCGCCTGTGGCGTGTGAGGCGTAGGTTGCGTAACGGCGGCCGTCGCCCGCCCCTTCCGTGTGAGGCAGCGACGGCCGCTCATCAAGCGGCGGACCGATGCGGCACCGCGGCCGGCGGGCGAACCGCCCGCGGCCGCACGGCGCCTCAGGCGCGGCGGGTGGCCGCTTCCGTGCCCTTGACCGCGTTGAGCGCGTAGACGCAGCGGTCCTTGCTGCTGGCGTAGACGACGCCGTCGGAGACGACCGGGGAGCCGGTGATCTCGCCGCCCGTCTCCAGCTTCCAGCGCAGCTGGCCGCCGCCAGCGTCGACGGTGTAGAGGCAGTGGTCCTTGGAGCCGAAGTGGACACGGCCGTCGGCGACGACGGGCGAGCCGACGATCTCGCCCTGCGCCGCGAAGCGCCACTTGGGGGTGCCGGAGACCGCGTCGAGGGTGTACAGCGCGCTGCCCGCGCCGAGCATGACGGAGCCGCCGGTCACGAGGACCGGCTCGACGCTCTGCCGCTGCTCGGTGGCGACGCGCCAGCGGTCGCGCCCGTCCGCGGGGTCGAGCGCGTAGACGGTGCCGAGGTAGTCGGCGACGTAGACGCCGCCGCCGGAGACGCCGGGACCCGGGACGTACGCGGGGGGCCCGAACATCACCGCGGGGGCGTCGAAGCGCCACCGCTCGGCGCCGCTGCGGGCGTCGAGCGCCACCACACGGTTGCCGGCGGTCGCGAACACCGTGCCGTCGGCGACGACCGGACGGGTCGGCATGGCGCCCAGGTCGCCGGTCGGGTACGACCACCGCTCGGTGCCGGTCGCGGCGTCCAGCGCGTGCAGCCGGCCGCCGCCGTGGAAGTAGACGACGCCGCCGGTGATGCTCGGCCCCGACTCGGGGGTCTCGAACTCCGTCTGCGCGCCGCCGCGCTCCCAGCGCAGCCGTCCGCTCGCCGCGTCCCAGACCCGGACGCCGCCGCCGCGGGTGCCCGTGACGACGCTGCCCGCGTCGGCCCGCAGCGAGTAGATCCAGCCGTCGACCCCGGTACGCCACCGCTCGGTGCCGTCGGCGGCGTCCAGGGCGTACAGGCTCGGCCCGTCGGAGCCGTGGATGCGGCCCTCGGAGACGGCCATCGTCCACGCCACGTCACGGGTCTTGAACTGCCGCCGCCCGGTGGCGACGTCGAGCGCGTGCACCTCGAAGGAGGTGACGTAGAGCCGGCCTCCGGAGACGACGGGCGTGCCCCACACGTCGTTGGACATGCGGAAGCGCCACGGGCGCCACTCGCCGGGCGGTCCGGCGGGCGGCTGCGCGCCGCCCTGGCCCTGGCCGGGCA
>NZ_JBHXSO010000044.1:0-77500 GCF_042714775.1 Streptomyces sp. NPDC058691
CGGTTACATTTCGAACCCGGAAGCTAAGCCTTTCAGCGCCGATGGTACTGCAGGGGGGACCCTGTGGGAGAGTAGGACGCCGCCGAACAATTATTGAGCCCCCGGCTCTCGAGTTTAATCACTCGGGAGCCGGGGCTTTTTTGCGTACCATCGCGCCATGTCGACCTACACGATACGAGCCTCACGTCCCGATGAATGGCGTGCTCAGCGCGCGTTGCGGCTCGAGGCGCTGAAGGACCCCGTGAGTGATGTGGCCTTCGTCAACACCTATGACACCGAGGCGGGTTTCACGGACGAGGTGTGGCAAGAGCGGGCGCGGACACAGTCGTTCATCGCGGAGGACGAGGCCGGCGAGCGCGTGGCGAACGTTGCCGTGCTCGTCGAGACCGGCGAGGAGTACGACGTACCGCAGACCCATCTGGTCGGGGTGTACGTGCGTCCGGAGTTCCGCGGCGGCGGTCTGGCCGCGGAGTTGCTCGGGGCGGCGGTCGAGTGGTCGTGGGCTTTGCCGGAGAACGTGCGGCGCGTGCGGCTGTGGGTGCACGAGGACAACCACCGGGCGCAGGCGTTCTACAAGCGCCTCGGCTTCGTCAGGACGGGCCGGACGATGTCCTTCCCGCTCGACGAGTCGCAGACCGAGTACGAGATGGCCCTGGAACGTCCCTAGGGCAGCTGGACCGCGTCCGGGACCTCGTCGAGGAGGGCCGGGGGATGGGTGCCGAGGGCGAGGCGGGTGTCGGCGCGTTGCCAGACGGCGGAGCGCCAGGGGTCGCGGGCCTGCTCGGGGGAGCGGAGGACGGCGAGGGTGGGAAGCCCGGCGGCGGAGCCCGTGGCGAGGAGGTCCGGGAGTTCGGGGATCGGCGCCAGGGCGGCGACGTCATCGAGGACGAGGGTGAGTGGTGGGTCGAGCCGACCGGAGGGTGACCTGGCGGCCATGCGCCGGCCGTGCTCGACCACGCTGGAGACGAGTGCGGTGAGCAGCGGCATCGCACCCGGGTGGGTTCGCGGGTCCTCGTTGGGTTCGCCCACCACGTAAAGCGTGCCCAGATCCGTCAGGAATGACTCCAGGTCGAGGGAGTCGGCACGGCCGGGGTTGCAGGCGTCCCTGATGTGGACGGAGTTGAGCGATTCCAGGGCCCGGTGGACGAGGGCCTGGGCGGCGTCCCGGCGGTCGGCATGGGCGTGCAGGACGGACTCCAGCTCCCCGCTCCAGCCGGAGGCGGCCCGGGTGTGGGTGCGCAGGATGCGTACGGCGTCCTGGCCGTTCGTGCCGCCCGCCCAGCGGTGGACCTGGCGGAAGGGCTGACCGTCGACGGCGGCGGCGTGCAGCCAGCAGCGCAGCAGGGTCTCGGCGGCGTCGTAGAGGGCCGCGTCGAGGCTCGCACGGGGCCGTACGGGGAACAGCAGGGCCCGGGAGCGGGAGATGGCCGTGGGGACGTCCTCGCAGCCCGTGTGGGGCGCCCAGCGCAGCCGGGCGGGGGTGTCGACGAGGTGGGCCGGGTCGAAGATGTGGACCGGGCCGAGCTTGGCGCGGTTGCCGACCGTCTGGTGGAAGGTGTCGGGGTCGGCGGTGGTGACGACGACCGGGCCCGCGGCGTTGAGGACGGCGGGCTGGACCAGGCGCTTGCCCTTGTCGCCGCGCTGCGGGGCGAAGGCGGCGTAGGTGCGGGTCAGTTCGCGGTCGACGGCGACCTCGGCGGCCGCTGGGGGCTCGGCTCGCACCGGCGCGGGGAGGGGATCCACAGCGGGGTCTCCCGCGGGGGACGGAGCCGGCACGGGCGCCGCGACCGGGGCGGGGGTCTGTGTGGCGGGGCCCGGTACCAGCGGTCCGGACGCCTGCGCGGGTCCCGTGCCCGCCTTGGCCGCCGCACGGCGGGCCGCGCGCCGCAGCCTGGTGCGGGCGATGGCTCCCATGACGAAGACGGTGAGGACGAAGAGGACCATGAACTGCCCGATGAGTACGCCCCAGAAGAGGCCCGAACCGGGCAGCCCCGTCGCCGGGGCGGGCGTCCAGGCCCCCGCGATGTCGTGCGGCTGTGCGATCAGATGGCGCATGGCCAGGGGCGTCCGGGTGAAGTGGATGCCCGCCGGCCAGGCGCCGTGGGAGAGGAACCCGGCTATCCCGGTGCCCGTCCACACCAGGATCGTCATGCCGAGCAGGAAGCCGATCACGCCGAGGATGAGCCCGTCGGGGATTCCGCCCTCGCGCTCCTGGCTGCTGTGCTGCGCTCTCGCCATGGTCAGGTCACCGTTCAGGCCACCGCGTCGTCGGCCATGTGTTTGTCGAGGGAGACCCGGGGCTCGCCCTGGTCCGGGTCCTCGTCGTAGTCGTTGACGGAGCCCTCGGTCATGGCGCGGTCGGTGTAGACGAGGGGGCGTTCGCTTTCGGTGATGAGGTGCTTGACGACCTGGACGTTGCCGTTGACGTCCCACACGGCGATGCCCGGGGTGAGCGTGGGGATGATCTCCACCGCCCAGCGCGGCAGGCCCAGCACTCGCCCGGTGGACCGGGCCTCGTCGGCCTTCTGGGCGTAGATGGTGCGGGTGGAGGCCATCTTGAGGATGGCCGACGCCTCCTTGGCCGCCGCGCCGTCCACGACGTCGGAGAGGTGGTGGACGACGGCGACGAAGGAGAGGCCGAGTCGCCGGCCGAACTTCAGCAGGCGCTGGAAGAGCTGGGCCACGAACGGGCTGTTGATGATGTGCCAGGCCTCCTCGACCAGGAAGATGCGCTTCTTCCGGTCGGGACGGATCCAGGTGTGCTCCAGCCAGACGCCGACGATCGCCATGAGGATCGGCATGGCGATGGAGTTGCGGTCGATGTGGGACAGGTCGAAGACGATGAGCGGCGCGTCCAGGTCGATGCCGGCGGTCGTCGGTCCGTCGAACATGCCGCGCAGGTCGCCGTCGACGAGCCGGTCGAGCACGAGGGCGACGTCCAGGCCCCAGGCGCGGACGTCCTCCAGGTCGACGTTCATCGACTCGGCGGAGTCCTCCATGGGGTGCCGCAGCCGGTCCACGATGTCCGTCAGGATCGGCTGGCGGTCCGTCACGGTCTCGTGCACGTAGGCGTGGGCGACCTTGAGCGCGAAGCCGGAGCGCTCGTCCAGGCCGTGGCCCATGGCGACCTCGATGATCGTGCGGAGCAGGGCCAGCTGGCCCGTCGTGGTGATCGCGGGGTCGAGCGGGTTGAGCTTGATGCCGCCGTCGAGGGCGGCCATCGGGTCGAGCCGGATGGGAGTTATTCCGAGCGCCTTGGCGATGAGGTTCCACTCGCCGACCCCGTCCTCGCCCTGGGCGTCCAGGACGACGACCTGGCGGTCGCGGAAGCGCAGCTGCCGCAGCACGTAGGTCTTCTCCAGGGCGGACTTGCCGTTGCCGGACTCACCGAGCACCAGCCAGTGCGGGGCGGGCAGTTGCTGCCCGTACAGCTGGAAGGGGTCGTAGATGTACCCCTTGCCGGAGTAGACCTCGCGGCCGATGATCACACCGGAGTCGCCGAGGCCGGGGGCCGCGGTCGGCAGATAGACGGCCTGGGCCTGGCCGGTGGAGGTGCGGACGGGGAGACGGGTGCTCTCCACCTTGCCGAAGAGGAAGCCGGTGAAGGCGTCGGTGATCGCTGCGAGGGGGTCCAGCATGGCCATGGGTGGAGCGCCTCCTCGGCGTCAGCGGTCGGCGCGCCTGCGGCGCGGGCCTCGGCTCGGCATCGTTGTCCCTGTCGTCCTTCCCATTAGCGCCGTCCCTGTGGGCGGGGCGTCAAGTGCGCACGGGCGCATGCTCGTCCTCCCACCTACCGGCGGATGCCGGTCGCGAACGGGAGCGTGTTCACGAACGCCCGGTGGTGCTCGCGGTCGCACCACTCCAGCTTGAGGTACGACTTGCCCGCCGAGGCGCGGATTGTGCGCTTGTCGCGGGCGAGGGCCTCGGGGGAACGGGAGGAGACCGTGATGTAGCCGACCAGGTTGACGCCGGCGGCGCCCGAGGCGAGGTCTTCGCCGCGCTGGTCGATACGGGAATGGTGGGCGATGTCGCGGGGGTCGACCACGCGGTTCATCTTGGCGGCCCGGCTGGCGTCGGCGTCGTCGTTGGTCTTCTCCGTGAGCATGCGCTCGATGGCGACGTCGGTGGGTTCCAGGTCCATGCAGACGGCGACCGTGCGGATCACATCCGGGGTGTGGACGAGGAGCGGGGCCAGGAAGTTGACGCCGACCGGGGTGAGCGGCCACTCCTTGACCCACGCGGTGGAGTGGCACCAGGGGGCGCGCGTGGCCGACTCGCGGGTCTTGGCCTGGAGGTACGTCGGCTCGGTGGCGTCGAGTTCGGCCGGCCAGGCGTTGCGGCGGGTCATCGCCTGGATGTGGTCGATCGGGTGGTCCGGGTCGTACATCGAGTGGATGAGGGACGCGAGCCGGGCCTGCCCGAGGGGCTGGCGGACGCGGATGTCCGCCTCGGTGAGCCGGGCGCAGATGTCGGTGAGCTCGCGGGCCATGACCGCTGCGATGCCGGCGTCCTTGTCGAGCGCCTTGCGCTCGACGCCGGCGGCGCGGGCGATGGCGTTGCCCTCGGCGGCGAGCTCGCGGCTGTAGTGCATGCAGGCGACGAGGTAGGCGCGGTGCTGCTCGGAGGAGGTGGAGACCATGGACTGCAGCTGGTCGTACGACTCCTTGAGCCACTGCTCGGCGCGGTCGTCCCCGCGCTGGGCGACGTCCTTGGCGTGGGCGTCGGGGTCGGCGGGGAGCGTGCGGGCCAGCATCTGGAGGCGGGTCACGAAGCCGTCGCCGTTGGCCACGTGCTTGAGCAGTGTGCCGAACCGGTCGACGAGGGCCTCCTGGTCCTCGCTGTCGCGCAGGCCGACGCCGGGGCCCTCGATCTCGATGGCCGCGGTGACCGTGCGGCGGTCGACGTGCAGCAGGACCGCGATCTCGTCCGGTCCGAAGGGCGCCGACAGCCAGGTGATGCGGCCGATGCCGGGCGGCGGCCCGATCTCGATCTCCCGGCCGTCGAGCCGGGTGCCCGCCTCGAGGGCCGCGGAGCGGTACGTCGGGGCGGAGCGCAGCGTCCTGCGGTAGGTGCGGTTGATCTCGAACCAGCGGTAGAAGGTGCGGCGCCGGTACGGCATGTAGACGGCGGCGAAGGCGAGCAGCGGCCAGCCGGTCAGACCCAGGATGCGCAGCGGCAGGATCGGGATGAGCAGTCCGGACATCATGCCGAGGAAGGCGCCCGCGATGATCAGGGCGATCTCGCCCGTCTCGCGGTTCTTGCCCACGATGGCGTTGGGGCGGGCCTTGCCGATCAGATACGTACGGCGCTGCTGCGGGGCGGCGTAGGGCTGGGACGTCACCGGCTTTCGCCTCCTGCTGTGTTGCTCTTGCCGCCGTTGCCGCGGTCGGGGTTGGTACGCGGGGCCGGCGCGGGGGCCGGGGCGTTCGAGCCGCCGTTCCGGCTGCTGTGGGCGGCGATTCCGCTGGGCACGGCATTGGCGGGCTGGCCCCCGCCGCCGCCGGTGGGCTGCTCCTGGGCGCCGCCGCCGCGGGAGCTGTGGGTCTTGATGCCCTGCTTGACGAGCGCGGCCGGCGAGGAGATGACGGCCGCCGCCTGGGACTCGGAGCTCGCCTTGCGGTTGCTGCGCAGGCTGGCCACGTCGTCGCCGAAGCCCGGGACGAAGCGGTAGATCATCGCGCTGGCGAAGATGGCCAGCAGGATGATGGCCAGGCCCGACACGACGGCGCCGAAAGCGGTGGGCCCGTCGGAGCCGCTGAGCGCGCCCGCCAGTCCCAGCACGATCACGATGACCGGTTTCACCAGTATCACCGCGATCATGATCCCGGCCCAGCGGCGCACGTGGTGCCACATGTTCTTGTCGACCAGGCCCGAGTACACGGCGGTGCCGAGCAGGGCGCCGACGTACAGCAGCGCGGCCCGGATCACCAGTTCCAGCCACAGGACGCCGGCGGCGAGCACGGAGACCAGGGAGACCACGATCAGCATGATCGGGCCGCCGCCGATGTCGGAGCCCTTGGTGAGCGCGTCCGTGAACGACCCGAAGAAGACGTCGGTGTTGGCGGCCGTGCCGGAGGCGATGACCTCGGTGATGCCGTCCGTGGCGGACACCACGGTGTAGAGGATCAGCGGGGTGAACGCGGAGGCGATGACGGTCAGCCACAGGAAGCCGACGGCCTCCGTCAGCGCCTCGGTGAGCGGAACGCCGCGCACGGCGCGCTTGGCGACGGCCAGCAGCCACAGGAGCAGGGTGAGGAACGTGGAGGCGGCGAAGACGACCGCGTACTGGGTCAGGAACGCCTTGTTGGTGAAGTCCACGGCGGCGGTCTTGGTGACCGCCTCCGAGAGGCCCTTGATGACCCAGGCGGCGGCGTCGGCGCAGCCCTTGGCGAGCGAGGACAGGGGGTCGAGGGGGTCAGCGACGGAGGGCGTGTGACCGCCGGAGCCGCCGCTTTCGCAGTAGTCCCGCGCAGGTCCGCGGATGAGGTCGCATGCGTTGCTGCTCGTGCTCGGGGCCGGCGTCGGGGTGGGCGAGGGAGCGGCGAACGCCCGCGATGCGAGGAGGACGGCCGTGGCCTGCACACCCGAGAACGCGGCGGCGAAGCTGACGGCACGGCGGCTACCGGGCATAGGTGAACCCCCCGAACCCGTTCACGGCATCGGACATCTCGTCGGCGGAGGAAGCGGTTTGGTCCCGGCCGACCGGAGTCGGGCCGTCCTTCTGCTCGAAGTCGACGATCTTCCAGTCCCCGCCGACCCACTTGAGGCGGAAGGTGTTGGTGTACCAGCTCTCCGACACGGGGTTGGTGGAACCCTCCCCGGCCAGTCCGAACAGGGACGAGTACCAGACCTCCACGACGGCCGAGTCGTCGCCGATGTCGTCGAGCTTCGTGCCCACGGGAGTCGTGCGCGAGACGAACGTCATGCCGTCCGGCGGGGTCCCGTTCTCGCTCAGGCCGATCCTGCCGAGGAAGGCCGGGTCGGAGTAGACGCCGTCGAGGTCGCGGCGTTGAGCGACCGCCACGTCCGGCGCGTACACGGTGCTGACGATCGCCGCCCGCCGGTCCGGGGCGAACATGCCGTCCGAGCCGAGCGCCACCGCGTAGTTGGCCGCCGCGGACTGCGCGCCCTGGTCCGTGCGGGAGTACCCCGTGGGGATGCCCGCGGACTTGCCGTCGACCGGGCGGGTGCCGGTGGCGGCGGTGGGCTGGGCGGCGGTGCCGCCCGTCGCGCGGTCGCCGTTGCCGGAGCCCGCGGTTCCCCCGCCGTGGTCGCCGCCGCGGTTGACGAAGGCGATCGCGGCGATGAGGAGGACGACGACGCCGACGACCGTGACGAGGCTGCGGCCGGAGCGCGCGGGCCGGCGTGCCGGGCCGCCGGTGCCGCCCGGGGACTCGGGGAGCCGGGTGCGGGTGGGCGGGCCGTCCTGGCCGAGGCTCATCGGGGGCTCGCCCCCTTGGGGATCGTCGGGTGAGTGGGCATCAGTACGCAGCCTCGGGTGGGGGACGGGGCCGGGACGGGCCCCTTGGGACAGTGCGCAGGGGATGGGGGCGGGGAGCCCGGAGCGCGGTCGCTAGACCGCCATCCCGTAGACGATGGTGAACAGGGTGCCGAGGGAGCCGATGATGAACACGCCGGTCAGTCCGGCGATGATCAGGCCCTTGCCCTGTTCGGCACTGAATGTGTCGCGGAGCGCCGTCGCTCCGATGCGCTGTTTCGCGGCGCCCCAGATCGCGATGGCCAGACAGAGCAGAATCGCTACTGCCATCACCACCTCGATCATGACGCGCGCTTCGTTCCCCAGGGAGCCGAACGGCCCCCAGTCCGGGGCGATACCACCAATGATGGTGTTGATGTCGCCCTTGTCGGCCGCCAGGAACATGAGAACTCACCACCACGCTAGATCAGTTGGCATCCTTGCCGGGGCGCAAGGAGCCAAGGTCTATCTTGGCGGAGGATGTCGCCGTCGTATGTCGACTCGGCGACTTTCTCAGCCGATTCCCCGTGTGATCCGGGCCGCAGCCGTCAAAATGGTCGCAGCGGCGTGCGAGCCGGTGTTCGATGGGACTTAGTTGACTACTCTGTGTATCACGGTGGTGAGCGGAGGGCAACGATTGGCGGCCCGCAGGCCGGGGATGCTTCCCGGGCCCTGGCGTACCGTCACCTTCCGTGCCGGGCAGGGTGAACGGGCGAGCACACGAAGAGGGTGGGGCGGGTGACGGCGGCGGGTCGTTCGGCGCGCAAGGCCTGGTGGCTGGCAGGGGTGCTCGGCGGACTGTTCATGTCGTTCGTCACGCTGCTCGTCGTCGGTACGTATCTGGTGGCGGCGAGCCTGGCGGGCGGCGGCGGTGGCGCGGTGGCGCTCGCCAAGGGGGCGGTGCCGGCGGCCTATCAGAGCATCGTGCAGAAGTGGGGCAACCTGTGCGACGCCATCAACCCGGCGCTGCTGGCGGCCCAGCTGTACCAGGAGAGCGGCTGGAACCCGCAGGCGCGCAGCCAGGCGCAGGCGCAGGGCATCGCGCAGTTCATCCCGGGGACGTGGGCCACGCACGGCGTGGACGGTGACGGTGACGGCGACCGCGACGTCTGGGACCCGCGGGACGCGATCCCGTCGGCGGCGTCGTACGACTGCGAACTCGCGCAGTACGTGAAGGACGTCCCCGGCAACCCGACGGAGAACATGCTCGCCGCCTACAACGCGGGCGCGTACCGGGTGATACAGGCCGGCGGCGTGCCGCGCATCCGCGAGACGCAGAACTACGTCCGCATCATCACCACGCTGGAGAAGAGCTTCGCGGCGCCGGTCGGCGCGGTCGCGCCCTCGCGGCAGGCGGCGGGCGCCATCTACTACGCGCAGGAGAAGCTGGGCACGCCGTACCTGTGGGGCGGCAACGGCACGGCGGACCAGGACGGGCGCTTCGACTGCTCGGGCCTGACGAAGGCGGCGTACGAGTCGGTGGGCATCGAGTTGCCGCGCGTGGCCAACGACCAGTGGAACGCCGGGCCGCACCCGAAGCGCGACGAGCTGCTCCCGGGCGACCTGGTCTTCTTCGCCAACGATCTGACCGACCCGCGCACGATCCACCACGTGGGGATCTACGTCGGCGGCGGGTACATGATCAACGCCCCCTACACGGGCGCGGTCATCCGCTTCGACAAGATCGACAGCCCGGACTACATCGGAGCGACGCGGGTGACGGCGGCGGGCGCGGCGGCCGTCTGACCGCCGCCCGCCGCCCGCGGGGGGTCCGTGTCTCCCTTCGATAACGTCCTGGTGATCATCCGGTGGAGACCGGAACGCCTCGTGCCGTGCGGCTCGTTGGACGGGGGACAATGGCACTCCCGGCCTCGTGTCGTAGGTGCGCGGGGCGCCGCGGAGACAGTTAGGGGTGCACCGGTGGCAGCGCTTTCACTGGACGGCTCCAACCCGGATGTCAGTCTGCTCCGTGACATCAACGGGCTCGCGAAGCACGCACCGCGCTGGCTCGACCGCGTGATGGTGGCCGTGGGCGATTACGGGTTGATCCTGCTCATGGTGCTGCTCGTCGGATGGTGCTGGTGGCGGGTGGCGCGCCGCGGCGGTGCCGAGGCCCCCGCGGCGGTCGCGGGCGTGGTCTGGGCCGTGCTCGCGGGCAGCGTCGCGCTGCTGCTGAACGTCCCGTTGCGCAACTTCGTGGACCGGCCCCGGCCGTTCGTCGACCACCAGGGCCTGGACGTCCTGGTCAAGGGCAGGACCGACTTCTCCTTCGTCAGCGACCACGCCACCGTGACGATGGCGGTGGCCGTCGGCGTGTTCCTGGTCAGCCGGGCATGGGGGCTGACCGGAATCGCCGTCGCGCTCGCCGAGGGCTTCTGCCGGGTCTACATGGGCGTGCAGTACCCCACCGACGTGCTGGGCGGCTTCGCCCTCGGCACGGCCGTCGCGCTGCTCCTGGCGCCCCTCGCGCTGGCCCTGCTGACGCCGCTCATGACCGCGGTGGCCGGCTCCCGGGTGGGCGGGCTCGTACGGGCGCCCCAGGCGGCCGGCAGGGCCGCCGCGCGGCGCGGGGAGCCGTATCCGGAGCCCACGGCCGTCGACAAGGATCTGGCGGCCTGAGGGCTCCCTCGCGTTCCCCGCGCCCGTCCGGCGCCCGCGCCCCCTACAGCGCCTGCTGGAAGGCGAACAGCCGCGTGGGGTCGTAGCGGGCCTTCAGGCGGGTGAGCTTGCCCGCGGCCGAGCCGTAGTAGGCGGCGCGCCAGTCGGTCAACGTGGGGTCGGTGTAGTTCTGGTAGGCGGCGCCCGAGGCGTACCGGCGCATGGCGGTGTGCAGGCCGTCGAGCCACTGCGTGGTGCCGGGGGTCTCTATGTACTGCGCGAGCATGCGCGAGCGGCGGTGGACGAAGGCCGTCGCGGTCGGCGAGACCCGGTTGACGGCACCGCCGAGGGCGGTGAGCGAGACGCTGCCGGAGCCCGAGCGCAGCCCGGCGACCTGCGAGAGCAGGGTCTGGATGCCGGCTTCCGACAGGGAACGGTCGTAGAAGTCGGACCGCGCGGCGTACGTCTCGCGGCCGAGACGGCCCGAGGGGCTGCGGCCGGGGGTCGTCCCGGGCAGGTGGCACTGGGCGGTGGTCTTGTCCGAGCACCCCGCGTAGGCCAGCGTCGCGTCGAGGTAGGGCCGCGGGTGCAGGGAGACGCTGCTCGCGGGGGCGCCGACGCGGTCGGCGAGCCGGTCGACGGCGTTGGCGAGTTCCGTGCGGGAGGTGATGCCGACGGTGGCGATGCTGATCTGCGGGGAGCCGGAGCCCGACTTGTCCAGGTGCAGCGCGGACCAGATCTGGTCCGGCTGCGTGGGACCCCACTCCTGCCAGGCGCGGATGACCGCCGCGGCCTTGCTCCACGGCCAGGTCAGGTAGCCGGTGACGACCTGCGGGGCGGCCTGGGTGGTGAACGTCAGATTGGTGACGACGCCGAACTGGCCGCCGCCCGCGCCGCGCAGCGCCCAGAACAGTTCGGGGTTCTCGTCGGCGCTGCAGCGCAGCACCCGCCCGCCCGCGGTCACGATCTCGGCGGCCGTGAGGCTGTCGCAGGTGAGCCCGTACGCCCGGCTGATCACGCCGTGGCCGCCGCCGAGGGTGAGACCGGAGATGCCGACCGTCGGGCAGGAGCCGGCGGGCAGGGTGCGGCCCGCGGCGCCGAGCTGGGTGTAGACGTCGATGAGCTTGGCGCCGGCGCCGATGGTGGCGGAGGAGCCGGAGCGGGTGATCTTCGCGAGGGAGGAGACGTCCAGGACGAGCCTGCCCTTGCCGCCGGAGTAGCCGGCGTACGAGTGGCCGCCGTTGCGGATCGAGACGGGGACGCCGGTGCGGCGGGCGAAGTCCAGGCACTCGCGGACGTCCGCGGTGCCGGAGACGTAGGCGACCGCGGCGGGCCGCTGCCCGTCGAAGCGCGTGTTGTACAGCAGCCTGGCGGTGGCGTAGTCCGCGTCGTCGGGGCGGATGAGCCGGCCGCCGAGGGAGCGGGCGAGGGCCTTCCAGTCGGGCGGCACGGTCGCGGCGGCGCTGGTGGCGCCGGCGGGGGGTCCGCTCGCGGCGGTGGGCGTGCCGGTCCCGGTGGGCGCGTCACTGGCTGTTCGGCTGCCGGCAGTCGCCGGGTGGCCGGACCCGGTGGGGCCGCAGGCCGCGCTCAGCCAGGTAGCGGCGGTGATGCCGGCGCCCCCGCGGATGAGTGCTCGTCGGTTCAACGTGGGCGCCCTCTCGCTCTGGAAACCCTGTGGTTCCTTCTGTGATGACGGCGGGAGGGGCGTGATGGTTGTGAGGCGTAGAACACACCGGCAGGGAGTGCGCCGGCGCTCAGGACCCGGCGTGCTCGGTGGCGTCGCGCCGGGCGCGGTCGCGGGCCCGCCGGGAGGGCCCACGCCATCCGCAGGAGCAGGTGGCGAAGGAGAAGGCACCCTTCTCCTTGGTCGTGGCGTGATGCGGGGGAGGGGGATCGCTGGGGGGCACGCGTCAAAGCTACCGGCCGTGACGCGGTGCCCTGACCCTCGTTATGCCGCATGGCGAGTGAGCCGAAGGGGCTGCCGAAGGGGCTGGAGCGCCTCGTAGGCGAACCGAGCCCCGAAATGGTCCTGGACGGCGGCACGGTGCAGGGGGTAGGCGCAGATGGGGCAGGTCAGTCGGGCGACCGCCGCGGCCGTGGGACTCGGGTTGTGCGCGGCGGCACTCGCGGGATGCTCCGGCAGCGGCGAGGCCGTGGAGGTGGGCGGCGCCCCTGGTGACGCGGAGCGGACGCTGCGGCAGGCGGCCGACGCGCTGGTCCGGGCCGGCAGCTCGAAGGTCCGCACGTCCATGGAGACGGCCAGCGGCGGCACCAAGGTCACCATCACCGGGACCGGGAGCTTCGACTACGCCGCGCGACGGGGCAGCCTCCGGCTCGTCCTCCCGCCCGACGCCGCGGGCGACGTGGAGCACGCCCCGGTCACGGAGCTGCTGACACCCGGAGCCCTCTACATGAAGAACCGGGGCGAGGGCGTCCCCGCCGACAAGTGGGTGTGGGTGGACACCACCCGGCTGCCGGACGGCAACCTCGTCACCGGCGGGGCCACCGACCCGCTGGTCGCGGCGGAACTGCTGCGGGGCGCTCGCGAGGTGCGGCTGGTCGGCGCGGAGACGCTGGACGGCGCGCGGGTGCGGCACTACCGGGGCGTGACCGACATCGCGCGGGCCGCGGAGACGGCCTCGGCGCAGGCCCGCGGCCCTTTGCGGGCGGCGGCGGGCGGCTTCTCCGTGACGCGGGTGCCCTTCGACGCGTACGTGGACGAGGCCGGCCTGCTGCGCAAGGTCCGGCAGCGCTTCACCTTCGCCAACCCGGGCGTCGCGGGCGGCCGGAGCGCCCAGACGGAGGTCACGGTGGTCTCGACCACCGGGATGTACGCTTTCGGGGCGCCGGTACGGGTCGTCCTGCCACGCGCGACCGACATCTACACCGGGAAGATCGTTTCTGCGGCCGGTTCCTAGAACCTTGCGGAAATGGTCCGTCCGTGTCATGCACGGACCGTGCGCCGGTCCCTACGCTGGGCGGGGAGGAGGTGGTGCACGTGGCGATGTGGCTCCTGGACCAGGACGATCAGGTCCACGTGGCCCTCGCGGAGATCGAGTTGTGCTGTGAGCTGATGATCGCCGCTTCGGCGACCGCCGAGGAACGGCTCAGCTCCGAGCGCATCGACGAGGTGCTCAAGGTGGAACCACGCGTCCCCGCGCAGGGCCGCCGGCTCGGCTAGCTCCGCAGCAGCCGGGCTATGGCCGCGGTGGCCTCGGCGACCTTGTCGTCGGCTTCGGGGCCGCCCTTGGCGGCGGCGTCGGCGACGCAGTGCCGCAGATGCTCCTCCAGCAGTTGGAGGGCGAAGGACTGCAGGGCCTTTGTGCCGGCGGACACCTGGGTAAGGATGTCGATGCAGTACACGTCCTGCTCGACCATCCGCTGGAGGCCCCGGATCTGCCCCTCGATACGGCGCAGCCGCTTCAGGTGCTGGTCCCGCTGTCCGGCGTACCCGTGCTGGTGCGCCGAATGCTCTCCGGGCCCGCCGGTCCCCGGCTGCTCCCCGTGCGGAGCCGTGTCGCCGGTCTCGGTGACCGTCATGGCGTCCCTCCTGCCCCCGATATACCCCTGCCGGGTATATCGTACCGAATTCGCCTCATTGTGCGAGCGTGCACCGGGAGGAGCCCCGATGGGGACCGTTTGCGACCATGAGCGACACTGTAAGACGCCGGTTAGCCCTGGCCGTGCGATGCGCCTAGCATCAATGCGACCGAAACCGATGTATTCCGAGGACTTCACGTGCGCTTTCGTCTGACCCCAAGGGAGACGAGCTTCTACGACATGTTCGCCGCGTCCGCGGACAACATCGTCACAGGGTCGAAGCTCCTGATGGAACTCCTCGGTGCCGACTCCGCCACGCGCGCGGAGATCGCCGAGCGGATGCGGGCGGCGGAGCACGCGGGGGACGACGCCACCCACGCGATCTTCCACCAGCTGAACTCCTCCTTCATCACGCCCTTCGACCGCGAGGACATCTACTCCCTCGCCTCTTCCCTCGACGACATCATGGACTTCATGGAGGAGGCCGTCGACCTGGTCGTCCTCTACCAGATCGAGGAACTGCCGCGCGGTGTCGAGCAGCAGATCGAGGTGCTGGCCCGGGCCGCCGAGCTGACCGCCGAGGCCATGCCGCACCTGCGCACGATGGACAACCTCACCGAGTACTGGATCGAGGTCAACCGCCTGGAGAACCAGGCCGACCAGATCCACCGCAAGCTGCTGGCCCACCTCTTCAACGGCAAGTACGACGCCATCGAGGTGCTCAAGCTCAAGCAGATCGTGGACGTCCTGGAAGAGGCGGCGGACGCCTTCGAGCACGTGGCCAACACCGTGGAGACCATCGCGGTCAAGGAGTCCTGAACCAGGTGGAGACCTTCTCTCTGGTCGTGACCATCGGTGTCGCGCTCTTCTTCACGTACACCAACGGCTTCCACGACTCGGCGAACGCCATCGCCACCTCCGTGTCCACCCGGGCACTGACCCCGCGGGCCGCGCTGCTCATGGCCGCCGTCATGAACCTCGCCGGCGCCTTCCTCGGTACCGGGGTCGCCAAGACCGTCAGCGAGGGGCTGATCGACACCCCGTCCGGCCAGGCGGGGATGGGCATCCTCTTCGCCGCGCTGGTCGGCGCCATCGTATGGAACCTGATCACCTGGTACTACGGCCTGCCCTCCTCCAGCAGCCACGCCCTGTTCGGCGGTCTGGTGGGCGCGGCGCTGGCCGGCGGCACCGGGGTCATCTGGTCCGGTGTGATCGACCAGATCGTCCTGCCGATGTTCCTGTCGCCGATCGTCGGCCTGGTCGTCGGCTACCTGGTCATGCTGGCCATCGTGTGGATCTTCCGCAAGGCCAACCCGAACAAGGCCAAGCGCGGCTTCCGGATCGCGCAGACCGTCTCGGCGGCGGGCATGGCCCTCGGTCACGGCCTGCAGGACGCCCAGAAGACGATGGGCGTGGTGGTGCTCGCCCTGACCATCGCCGATGTGCAGCAGGAGGGCGACGGGATCCCGGTCTGGGTGAAGATCGTCTGTGCGCTGATGCTGTCGCTCGGCACGTACGCGGGCGGCTGGCGCGTCATGCGGACCCTCGGCCGGAAGATCATCGAGCTCGACCCTCCGCAGGGCTTCGCCGCGGAGACCACGGCGGCGTCGATCCTCTACACGACGGCCTACATCTTCAAGGCGCCGATCTCCACGACCCACGTCATCACCTCGGCCATCATGGGCGTCGGTGCGACGAAGCGGCTCAACGCGGTCCGCTGGGGGGTCGCCAAGAACATCGTCGCCGGCTGGTTCATCACCATGCCGGCCGCGGCGCTCATGGCCGCGGCCACCTACGGCGTGGTGCACTTCGCCTTCGCCTGAGTTCCTTGCGGCTCCGGTCCGGCTCCGGCCCGCCCCGCCCGCGGAAAGCAACAGGGCCCGCCCCCTTGAGGGGGCGGGCCCTTCGCCTTGCGGTGGCACCGCCATGCAGCACCGCAGGACGGTCTTCGGGCGACGATTCGGCTCAGCCGAAGCGGCCGGAGATGTAGTCCTCGGTCGCCTGGACGGAGGGGTTGGAGAAGATGCGCTCGGTGTCGTCGATCTCGATGAGCTTGCCGGGCTGGCCGACCGCCGACAGGTTGAAGAAGGCGGTGCGGTCGGAGACCCGCGCGGCCTGCTGCATGTTGTGGGTGACGATGACGATGGTGAAGCGCTCCTTGAGCTCACCGATCAGGTCCTCGATGGCGAGGGTGGAGATCGGGTCGAGCGCGGAGCACGGCTCGTCCATCAGCAGCACCTCGGGCTCGACCGCGATCGCGCGGGCGATGCACAGACGCTGCTGCTGACCGCCGGAGAGGCCGGAACCCGGCTTGTTCAGGCGGTCCTTGACCTCGTTCCACAGGTTGGCGCCGCGCAGGGACTTCTCGACGATGTTGTCGAGGTCGCCCTTGCGCTTGACACCGTTGAGCTTGAGGCCCGCCGCGACGTTGTCGTAGACGGACATCGTCGGGAACGGGTTCGGCCGCTGGAAGACCATGCCGACCGTGCGGCGCACGGAGACCGGGTCCACGCCCGCGCCGTACAGGTTCTCGTCGTCCAGCAGCACCTTGCCCTCGACGCGGCCACCGGGGGTGACCTCGTGCATGCGGTTCAGGGTGCGCAGGAAGGTGGACTTGCCGCAGCCGGAGGGGCCGATGAAGGCCGTCACCGTACGCGGCTCGATGTTCATCGAGATGTCGTCGATCGCCTTGAAGCCGCCGTAGTAAGCGGAGAGTCCGCTGACGTCGATTCGCTTGGCCATGGTGGTGTTGCTCGCAATCCTTGGGTCGCTGATGTTGGCCGCGTCAGCGACCGGTCTTCGGGGCCTTCCAGCGGGCGATGCCGCGGGCCAGTACATTCAGGATCATGATGAAGGCGATCAGCACGAGTGCCGCCGCCCACGCCCGGTCGTAGCTCGGCTCGTTGCCGTTCTGGTACTGCTGGAAGATGTAGAACGGGAGCGAGGCCTGCGGGCCGTTGAACGGGTCGTTGTTGATCAGGTTGTTTCCGAAGACCAACAGCGCGATGGGGGCGCTCTCACCGGCGATGCGGGCGACGGCGAGCATGACGCCCGTCGTGATGCCGCCGATCGCGGTGGGGACGACCACCTTCACAATGGTGCGCCACTTCGGAACACCGAGGGCGAGGGACGCCTCGCGCAGCTCGTTCGGGACGAGCTTGAGCATCTCCTCGGTGGACCGGACGACGACCGGCATCATCAGGATGGCCAGCGCCATGGAGCCGGCGAAGCCCGAGGGACCGAAGCCCAGCAGCAGGTTCCAGGTCGAGAGGATGAACAGACCGGCGACGATCGACGGGATGCCCGTCATGACGTCGACGAAGAAGGTGACAGCCGAGGCCAGCCGGCCCTTGCCGTACTCCACCAGGTAGACCGCGGTCAGCATGCCGATCGGCGCGGCGATGACGGTCGCGATGCCGACCTGCTCCAGCGTGCCGATGATGGCGTGGTAGACGCCGCCGCCGGTGCCGATGGTGAGAACGCCGTTCATCGAGTGCGACAGGAAGTCGCCGTCGAGGATCTTGACGCCCTTGCTGATCGTGGTGGAGAGGAGCGAGTACAGCGGCAGCGCGGCCACGATGAACGAGGCCCAGATCATGCTGGTGGCGACGCGGTCCTTGGCCTGACGGCGGCCTTCGACCTGCGCGGCGATCGCGTAGGTGCCGAAGATGAACAGCAGGACGGCGATCAGACCCCACTGGATCTTGCTGTCCAGCCCGCCGACGACACCGATGAGGACGCCGAGGACCAGCGAGCCGGCGGCGATGGCCGCCGGGGCCCAGCGGGGCAGCCGACGCTGGGCCAGGGCGCGGTGCGGCACGGAGGAGGCCGGCCGCTTGTCCGTTATTGCGTGGCTCATGCGTTGGCCCCCGAGTATTCCTTGCGCCGGGCGATGATCGCGCGGGCGGCGCCGTTGACCAGCAGGGTGATGATGAAGAGCACCAGACCGGAGGCGATCAGGGCGTCGCGACCGAACTCGTTGGCCTCGCCGAACTTGGCGACGATGTTCTGGGAGAACGTGCCGCCGACCGGGTCGAGGATGTGCAGCGACAGGATCGGGGAGGCCGACAGCACGGTGGCCACGGCCATGGTCTCGCCGAGCGCGCGGCCGAGGCCGAGCATCGAGGCGCTGATGATGCCGGAGCGGGCGAAGGGGAGCACCGACATCCGGATGGTCTCCCAGCGCGTCGCGCCGAGGGCCAGGGCGGCCTCTTCGTGCATCCGCGGGACCTGGCGGAAGACCTCGCGGCTGACGTTGGTGATGATCGGGAGGATCATGATCGCCAGCAGGATGCCGACGGTGAAGATCGAGCGGGCCGCGCCCTGCGGGTCCTCCTTCTCGAAGATCACCGTCCAGCCGAGGTACTTGCTCAGCCAGATGTTCAGCCCGGTCAGGTGCGGCACCAGGAACAGGGCGCCCCACAGGCCGTAGATGATGCTGGGCACGGCGGCGAGCAGGTCGATGATGTAGGACAGCGGCGAGGCGAGGCGGCGCGGCGCGTAGTGCGAGATGAACAGCGCGATGCCGACCGCGACCGGGACCGCGATGATCATCGCGATGAGCGAGCTGACGATCGTGCCGTAGGCCAGGACCGCGATGCCGAAGACCGGCGGGGTGGCGCTGGCGTTCCACTCGAAGGTGGTCAGGAAGTTGCCGTGATCCTTGGAGATCGCGTTGATCGCGCGGATCGTCAGGAAGATCGCGATCGCTGCCATGATCACCAGCAGCAGGATGCCGGAACCACGGGAGAGGCCCGAGAAGATCTTGTCACCAGCGCGCGTGACAGTGCCCCCGGCCTTCTTGGCTGCCGGTGGCGGAGTAGGGGTCTGTGCTGTTATGGCCATCGGTTGTTTTCTCCGGTCTGGGTGGGGGATGGCTCCCCCGGCGGCGGTGCACCGGATGTGCGGACAGGCCCCGCGACCGCGGTCACGGGGCCTGTCCGCGCGGGGATCAGGCGAGGGCGGCCACGGTGGAGCGGACCTTGTCGGCGATCTCGGCGGGCAGCGGCGCGTAGCCGGCGTCCGACAGGATGGCCTGGCCCTCCTCGCTGGCGGTGTAGCCCAGGAAGGACTTCACCAGCGGCAGCGTCTCGGCCTTGTTGCCCTTGTCACAGGCGATCTCGTAGGTCACGAGGACGATCGGGTAGGCGTTGTCGGCCTTGGTGGTGTAGGCGGCGCCCATGTCCAGGGACAGGTCGGCACCGGTGCCGACGACCTTGGCCTCGGCGATGCCGGCGGAGGCGTTGGCAGCGGTGGCCTCGACCGGGGCGGAGGCGCCGGTGTCGATCTTGACCGTCTTGATGTCGCTGGCGGTCGCGTAGGAGAGCTCGAAGTAACCGATCGAGCCGTTGACCTGCTTGACCTGAGCGGCGACACCGGCGGACTTGGCGGCCGACTGGCCACCCTTGCCCATCCACGGCTTGGCGTGCTCGTAGGGCCACGCGTCCTTGCCCGCGGCACCGTTGAAGTACTTGGTCAGGTTGTCCGTGGTGCCGGACTCGTCCTGGCGGTGGAAGGACTGGATCTTGGTGTTGGGGAGCTTGGCGTCGGGGTTCAGCTTCTTGATCGCCGCGTCGTCCCAGTTGGTGATCTTCGAGTTGAAGATCTTCGCCAGGGTGGGGGCGTCCAGGACCAGGTTGTCCACGCCGGAGAGGTTGTAACCGATGGCGATGGGGCCACCGACCATCGGGATGCTGATGCCCGAGCCGGTCTTGCAGACCTTCTTCGAGGCGTCGACCTCTTCCGGCTTCAGCGGCGAGTCGGAGCCCGCGAAGGCGTCCGTGCCGTTGTTGAAGTCGATGATGCCCTCACCGGAGGAGGACGCCTTGTAGTTGATCTGCGCGCCGGTGCAGGCCTGCATGTAGTTCTTGACCCAGGCGTCCATGGCGTTCTGCTGGGCCGAGGAGCCGGAAGCGAGGAGCTGGCCGCCGTTGTCGGCGCACTTGATGCTGCTCGAGGAGGACGAGGACGGGGCCGCGCTGTTGTCGCCGCCGGCCTCGTTGTTGTTGTCCGAGCCACATGCAGTGAGGACCAGGGCGCCCGAAACCGCGACCGCGCCGACGGCCAGGGCGCGGAGCCCGCTCTTACGCTGAAGCTTCACCTTCGGTGATTCCTTCCTGAAGCCCGCCGGTGGACGGCGAAGCAGAGGTATGGATTTCTGCATCCACCCGGCAGCTGTTCGCTCACCGGTACGGCCGAAATTAGGCAGATCAGATGACACGGCCGAAGGGGCAGCGTGAACGCAGGGTGAACCTCGCATATCAGTGCGGTGGCCCTTGTGACCGGGGACACGTCGGAGCCCTACTGGGGTCACTCGGCCGGATTCCGCAGGAAGGCGTCGAGCACGGGGCGATCACGTTCGTGGGTGAGGCGATGACGGGCCGCGACCGGCGGCAGCCAGATCATCCGGTCCACCTCGCGGTTCGGGGTGAAGGCACCTTGACCGGCCCGCGCCGCCCAGTAGCGGACGACTTTGGGGCGCCCGGCGACGACGTACATCGACGACGGTAGCGGCACGCCGAGCACGCAGTCGAGGCCCGTCTCCTCCTTGACCTCGCGGCGGGCGCCGTCGACCGCCGTCTCACCGCGCTTGAGCTTGCCCTTGGGCAGCGACCAGTCGTCGTACTTGGGGCGGTGGATCAGCGCGATCTCCAGGCCGCCGTCGATCGGGGAGCGGCGCCACAGGACGGCTCCCGCGGCCAGGATCGGGGTGTCGGCGGTGGCGGTGATGACGACACTCCCTTCGTGCTGCGGGGCGGCGGTGCTGCGGGCGGGCGGGCCGTCGTCAACGGCTCCACAGGTGGGCGAAGGCGTAGCGGGCGGCCTCCACCTCCAGGCGCTGGTCGGCGTGGAGGACGCCCAGCGCGTACGCCGTGGCCGGGGCGATCCGCGGGGTGCGGGCCGCGGCCGTGACGGCCGCCGCCGCCTCCGCGGCCTCGCGGTGCTGCTCCAGCACCCGGGCCGCCGCGGTGAGCCGGGCGGTCGGCTCGACGTCGTCGTACGGGAAGACCTCCTGCGCGTAGCGGCGCAGGCGCAGCAGGACGCGGACCCGGTTCCACGGCACGTCCTGACGCTCGGCCACCAGCTCGGTGGCCAGGGCGGCGTAGAGCGCGTCGGCGTTGTACGGGTGCCGGGCGCGCGCCAGCGCCAGATCGCCGGCGGCCTCGTTCAGCCGGGCGTGCGACTGCTCGGCGAGCAACGGCAGCACGGCCTCGGCGGGCTGGTGCGCCGCAGGGGTCAGCGGTACCTCGGAGGCGAGCAGCGCCACCGCGTCGACCACGGCGTGGAAGCGGGAGGAGCCCATCGCCTGAAGGGCGGCGGAGTGCGCCCGGGTCCGTGCCAGGGTGAGCTGACGCTCCAGCAGGGCGCCGGCCCGGGCGGCGCCCACGGCCAGCGGCCCGGTGCCGGTGCCGCGCTCGGCGGCGGCCGGGGAGGGCGCGGGCGTGCGCCTGCCGGTGGCGGCGCGGGCGGTGCCGGTCAGGGCCTCGGTGCCCGGGGCGGTGCGTGCCGAGGGGTCGCGGAGGGCCTCGGCGGTGCCGGTGCCGTTCGTGCGGTCGGCGGACACCGGCTCGGCCGCGGCCTGCGGGTGGTCCGCGGCGGGGCCCTCGCGCTCGCCGGACGCGGGGAGCCACAGGCTCAGTTCGTCGTCGGCCTGCGAGGCCGCGGCGGTGCCGGCGGCCTCCTCGGCGGAGGCGAGCCGCTGCAGCGCGGTGATCAGCCGGGCCATGCGCGCGGCGTACTGATGCTCGCGGCCCAGGGTGCTGGACAGCCAGCCGAGTTCGGCACGCAGCGGGTCGGCCCACGCCGGGTCGGTCAGCGACCCGTACGTGTGCAGGGCGCCGGCGATGCGGCGCGCCGAACGGCGCATGAGGCGGCCTGCCTCGGCGCTGTCGTCCTGCGGGCGGCCGGGCTCGCCCTCGCGCGGAGCCAGCGCGCGCAGGAATCCGGTGGCCTGGTCACGCAAGTACTGTTCGAGCACGGAGCCGGCGTCACGGCCGGGGAGCCCGTCGGCGGTGAGGCCGACGGGCGTCGCTGCCGCCGTGTCAGGGTGTCGCTGGGCCACGCCGGCGCCTCCGCGCGTCGATGAGCATCTCCTGGATATGAGGCAGCGGACGCCCTTCGGCGTCGGTGCCGTGCCGGGTCCAGTCGCCGTCGGGGCCGAGCCACCAGGACGAGGTCTCGTCCGAAGTGCCGGTCTCCAGCAGACGGTTCAGGGAGGCGCAGTGGGCGGCGTCGGAAACCCGTACCAGCGCCTCGATCCGGCGGTCGAGGTTGCGGTGCATCATGTCGGCGCTGCCGAGCCACACTTGCGGGTCGCCGCCGTTGGCGAAGATGAAGACCCGGGAGTGCTCCAGGAAGCGGCCGAGCACGCTGCGCACGCGGATGTTGTCCGACAGGCCGGGGACGCCGGGGCGCAGCGCGCAGATGCCGCGCACCCAGATGTCGACGGGGACACCCGCCATGGAGGCCTGGTAGAGAGCGTCGATGATCGCCTCGTCGACCATCGAGTTGACCTTGATGCGGATGTAGGCCGGCCGGCCCTCACGGTGCTTGGCGATCTCGCCGAGGATGCGCTCTATCAGCCCGTCGCGCAGACTGCGCGGAGCCACCAGCAGCCGATTGTAGGACTCGCGGCGCGAGTAGCCGGACAGCCGGTTGAACAGGTGGGAGAGGTCGGCGCCGACCTGCGGGTCGGCGGTGAGCAGCCCCAGGTCCTCGTACAGCCGCGCGGTCTTGGGGTGGTAGTTGCCGGTGCCGACGTGGCTGTAGCGCCGCAGGTTCTCGCCCTCCTGGCGGACCACCAGCGACAGCTTGCAGTGCGTCTTCAGCCCGACCAGGCCGTAGACGACGTGACAGCCGGCCTCCTCGAGCTTGCGGGCCCACTTGATGTTGGCCTGCTCGTCGAAGCGCGCCTTGATCTCGACCAGCACCAGCACCTGCTTGCCGGCCTCGGCGGCGTCGATCAGCGCGTCCACGATCGGCGAGTCGCCGGAGGTGCGGTAGAGCGTCTGCTTGATCGCCAGCACGTCGGGGTCCTGGGCGGCCTGCTCCAGGAAGCGCTGCACCGAGGTGGAGAAGGAGTTGTACGGGTGGTGCAGCAGCACGTCCCGCTCGCGCAGCGCCGCGAAAACGTCGGTGGCGTGCGCGGACTCGACCTCGGCGAGGTCCGGGTGCGTGCCGCCGACGAACTTGGGGTACTTCAGCTCCGGCCGGTCCTGGCCCGCGACGGCGAACAGCCCGGTCAGGTCGAGCGGGCCGGGCAGCGGGTAGACCTCCGCGTCCGCGATGTTCAGCTCCTGGGCCAGGGTGTCCAGCGCCTTGGTGGAGATCGACTCCTCGACCTCCAGGCGGACCGGCGGGCCGAAGCGGCGGCGCAGCAGTTCCTTCTCCAGGGCCTGGAGGAGGTTCTCGGTGTCGTCCTCCTCCACCTCCAGGTCCTCGTTCCGGGTCACCCGGAACATGTGGTGATCGAGCACCTCCATGCCCGGGAACAGCTCTTCCAGGTGCGCGGCGATGACGTCCTCGAGCGGGACGAAGCGCTGCGGGCTCGCCTCCAGGAAGCGGGACAGGATCGGCGGGACCTTCACACGGGCGAAGTGATCGTGGCCGGAGACCGGGTTCCGCACGGTGACGGCCAGGTTCAGGGACAGGCCGGAGATGTACGGGAACGGGTGCGCCGGGTCGACCGCCAGCGGCGTCAGGACCGGGAAGATCTTGTTGCGGAACAGCGTGAACAGCCGGGCCTGCTCCTGCTCGGTGAGGTCGCCCCACCGGATGATGTGGATGCCCTCGGCAGCCAGCTCGGGGGCCACCTCGGTCTGGAAGCAGGCGGCATGCCGCGCCATGAGCTCGCGGGAGCGGGTCAGGATGTTGTCCAGCACCCGGCTCGGTGACAGTCCGGAGGCCGAGCGCTGGGCCACGCCGGTGGTGATGCGGCGCTTCAGTCCGGCGACCCGGACCATGAAGAACTCGTCCAGGTTGCTCGCGAAGATCGCGAGGAAGTTGGCGCGCTCCAGCAGCGGGGTCGCCGGGTCCTCGGCGAGCTCCAGCACCCGCTCGTTGAAGGCCAGCCAGCTCTGCTCGCGGTCCAGGAAGCGGTCGGCGGGCAGATCGGGGCCCGCCGGCGTGGTCTTCTCCAGGACGGTCGTCACGGTGACGGCCGCGCCGCCCTCGTCGGACGTGCGCTGCCGGGCGTCCATGCGGGTGATCTCGGGGTGCAGCGGCGGCACCACGTGCGGCCGGCCGTACGCGGGAGACGCGTCGGACTCGGCGGACGCGTGGGTGTCGCTCTCGGAACCGGACCGGTCGGTCCCCGCGTTGGTGGGGTGTTTCATCGAGGCCATCGGTGCGAGCCCTCCTCCGGATCCGGCACGTCGTTCACGTGGACGGCGGCGCACGGAACCCGGCCGCCGGCCATGCCCCCATTGTCCCCGGACCTGGCGGATACCGGCAGGTCGGGGAGGGGAAGGCGGCGTGTGGCGGGCGGATGCATTCAGCGATGCTCGCAAGCGAGTTTGAATCGCCGGTAACGGTTAGATGGCGGTCAGGAAAGCGCCACCCGTACCGGCCGTGACCGTGTGATCACCGAGAAGGGGCGCGACGGGGCCCGGCGGGGCGTCCGTTTCCCCTCCGTCCCGCCCTCTCGCGCGCTGCCCCGCGCTTCCCGCGGGGCCGCCGCTTCGCCCGCTTTGCCCGCCGCTCGTTCAGCTCTCGGTGCGGTACATCAGGTCGACTTCGTGGGTGGTGAAGCCGAGGCGCTCGTAGACGGCGACCGCGGGGGCGTTGTCGGCGTCCACGTAGAGCATCGCGGTGGGCAGCGCGCGGTCCCGGGCGAGGTGGCGCAGTCCGATCAGGGTGAGGGCGCGGCCGAGACCGCCGCCCTGCTCGTCGGGGTGGATGCCGAGGACGTAGACCTCGCCCAGGCCCTGCTGGGCGTGGACCTTGGTCCAGTGGAAGCCGGCGAGGCGGTCGCCGCGGAAGGCCAGGAAGAAGCCGGCCGGGTCGAACCAGGGCTCGGCCTTGCGGTCGTCGAGGTCGCGCTGGGTGAGGCTGCCCTGCTCGGGGTGGTGGGCGAAGGCGGCGGCGTTCACCGCGAGCCACGCGGCGTCGTCCTGACCCGGGACGAAGGGGCGCACGGTGACGCCCTCCGGCAGCACGGGCTCGGCCAGCGGCGCACCGCTCGCTCCCTCCACCGCGCCGTCCAGGGGGCGGCGCATCTGGCGCAGCTCGCGGAAGAGGGCGAGTCCGAGCAGCCCGGCCAGGTGCCGCGCGGCGGGGTGGCCGCCGTGCGCCCAGATCCGCAGCCGCTTGCCGGAGGCGGCGAGCAGTGCGTGCCCGAGGGCGCGGCCGTGGCCCTGGATGCGGTGGTCGGGGTGGATGACCATCTCGGCGGCCGGGGCCTCGACGGGATCGGTGTCCTCCAACTGGGCATACCCGACGAGCGTGCCGTCGGCTTCGACCAGCAGGTGGCGGACGCCCTCGCGGGCGCCGCCGCGCAGGTGGATCCGGGCCTGCTCGGACACCGCGGCCTGGCCGTCGGCCGCCGCGGCCTCCTCGATCAGCGTCAGTACCGCGTCGGCCGTCTTCGGTGTCAGCTCGTTCACGGTCTCGATCCGGCGGGGGCCCACCGCGGTCTGCTGCGCTGCTGCGTCGGTCATGGAACTGAGCTTACGACCGCTCGCCGCCGTGGGGAGTCCACCGGTACGAGCAGTGCGGCTCCGCAGGCGACGACCGCGGCGGTGGCCAGGGCGGGCCAGTAGCCGGTGGCGGAGATCGCAGCCGCGCTCAGCGGCGGGACGACGGCCGCGGTGAGGTTCTGGCCCGTGTTGTGGACGCCGAGGGCGCGGCCGGACCAGGCGGCCCCGGCGCGTTCCGCGGTGGCGGTGAAGGACAGGCCGTTGGTACTGGCGGTGATGCCGACCGACAACACCAGGGCGGCGGCGGTGAGAGGCGAGGGGAAGGCCGCGGTGAACGCGGCGGCGGCGACCACGGCGGCGGTGACCGCGGCCAGTTGCCGCATCGGGCGCAGCCGGCTGCCGGCCCGGTCCGACCAGCGCCCCGCGGCGATGCGGGTGGCCGCGCCCAGCACCTGCGCGCCGGCGATCAGCCGGCCGGCGTCCACCGCGGACCAGCCGCGGGTGTCCACGAGCAGCACGAGCGCGAAGGCGCCCGCGGTGAACTGCGGCACGACCAGCAGGGCCCCCGCGCCGTGGATCCGCCACAGCGTCGACGAGCCCCGGTAGGGGTTGGCGGCCGCTTCCGCCGCCGCCCCGGTCCCCGCCGGGCGCGCCGGGTCGGCGGCCAGCACGGCGACCGCGGCGGCGATGAGCGCGCACACCGCGGCCAGGAAGCCGAAGGCGCCGCCGATGCCGTACGCGGCGGCCAGGGGCGGCATGGTCAGCGCGGCCACGCCCATGCCGAGCGGGGTGGAGGTCTGCCGGATGCCCATGGCCAGGCCGCGTTCCCGCGCGGTGAACCAGCCCATGACGAGCCGTCCGCTCGCGGAGTACACCGAGGCGGCGGCCGCTCCGGCGAGGACGAGCAGCGCCCCGAGCGCCACCGTGCCGCCCCCGGCGGCCGTCACGGCGGCGGTGGCGGCCAAGAGCGCGGCGGCGCCGCCCAGTCCGGTGGCGATGACGATTCGCTCGCCGTGGCGGTCGGCGAGGGCTCCCCAGGCGACGAGAGCGGCGACGAGGCCTACCGTGGGACAGGCGATGAGCAGGCCGATCCGGGGCAGCGACAGATGTGCGGAGTCGCGCAACTCGGCGGCCAGATAGGGAATTCCATAGACGAACGCGCAGGCGGCGGTCTGTGCCGCGGTGCCCAGGGCCAGCATCAGCCAGCGGCGGCGCATGGCGTGCACCTCCTCGGTCGGTGGTGGGCGCAACTATGCTCCTCGACTGAATGGCGAGACAGATGATTTCGGCATGTGAGACGAATGAGTCCGGTCGGCCGCCCGCCCCGGACAGTGGCAATCTGGCCTTAACCGCAAAGCCACTGACAACTACGCGCGTTGACCCTAGGCTGCGGCGGGTCCTCCCCTCTCAACCCTTCACCTTTTTCGCTCACGTCTAAGGGGACCCACCCATGTCTGCGAACCAACCCCGGCGCCACGCCGCCCGCAAGGTCGCCGCGGCGGCCACGGGTCTGGCGGCGCTCGGCGCGCTCGCCATCGCGATGCCGACGGCCCAGGCCCACGAGTCCCGGCACAGCGCGGAGCGCGACCGCACCGTGGACCTCCAGATGCTCGCCATCAACGACTTCCACGGCAATCTGGAGCCCCCGGCCGGTTCCTCCGGCCGCGTCACCGAACTCCAGGCGGACGGCACCACCAAGACCATCGACGCCGGCGGCGTGGAGTACCTGGCCTCCAGCCTGCGCAGCGCCCGCGTGGGCCACAAGCGCACCGTGACCGTCGCGGCCGGTGACATCGTCGGCGCCAGCCCGCTGCTGTCGGGCCTGTTCCACGACGAGCCGACCATCGAGGCCATGAACAAGCTGGGCCTGGACGTCACCGGCGTGGGCAACCACGAGTTCGACGAGGGCAAGGACGAACTGCTCCGCCTGCAGAAGGGCGGCTGCCACCCGACGGACGGCTGCTACGAGAAGGGCCGCAAGTTCAAGGGCGCCGACTACCCGATCCTGTCGGCGAACGTCGTCAACGAGAAGACCGGCAAGCCGCTGCTCGCGCCTTACACCATCGAGCACATCAAGGGCATCAAGGTCGGCTTCATCGGCGTCACCCTGGAGAGCACGCCGGACATCGTCACGGCCGAGGGCGTCAAGGGCCTGAAGTTCCTCGACGAGGTCGAGACGATCAACAAGTACTCCAAGGAGCTCAAGTCCAAGGGCGTCAACGCGATCGTCGCCCTGGTCCACGAGGGCGGTTTCCCGGCCTCCGGCTCCTACAACTACGACTGCGACGCGGGCGGCGACGGCAAGGGCCTGTCCGGCCCGATCGTCGACATCGCCAAGAACACCTCGCCCGACGTCGACGCGCTGATCACGGGGCACACCCACAACGCGTACGTGTGCACCATCCCCGACCCCAAGGGCAACGACCGCCTGGTCACCAGCGCCGCCTCCTTCGGCCGGCTCTACACCGAGCTGAACATGAAGTTCGACAAGCGCACGGACGACATCGTCCGCGCCTCCGTCGTCGGCTCCAACCACGTCGTGAACCGCACCCAGAACAAGGCCGCGGACCTGACCCAGCTCGTCAGCCACTGGCAGACGCTGGCCGCCCCGGTCGCCAACCGGACCGTCGGCTGGATCTCCCAGGACATCACCCGCAACGGCAACGAGTCGCCGCTCGGTGACCTCATCGCCGACGCGCAGCTGGCCTACGGCAAGACCCTGGACCCGGGCACCGACCTGGCCCTGATGAACCCCGGCGGCATCCGCACCGACCTGGTCCACAAGGCCTCCGGCTCCGAGGGCGACGGCGTGGTCACCTACGCCGAGGGCTTCGCCGTCCAGCCGTTCAGCAACACGGTCAACCTGAAGGACCTCACCGGCGCCCAACTGGTCACCGTGCTGCAGCAGCAGGTCAGCGGCGCCAACGCCGCCGCGCCGAAGATCCTCCAGATCTCCGCGGGCCTCACCTACACGCTGGACCTCAGCAAGACCGGCGCCGACCGCATCGTGGCCGGCTCGGTCAAGCTGGGCGGCGTCCCGATCGACCCGGCGGCCACCTACCGCGTCGCGATGAACAACTTCCTCGCGGGCGGCGGTGACGGCTTCGGCGAGCTCGCCAACGGCACCAACCAGGTGGTCGGCGGCGACGACCTGGCGGCCCTGAACGCCTACCTGACCGCCAACTCCTCGGCCTCCGCGCCGCTGGCGGCGCCGGCGGCGAACCGGATCACCGTCGTGCAGTAACCAACCGGCCTCGCACCACCGCCGGTTCGAAGAAGGGGCGGCCGTCCGACGGGACGGCCGCCTCTTCTTTCCTCTATGGGTGCGCGGTTCCGCCGGCGGCACGGAAGGGTGCTCGTGGGCCGCTGCCGCCTCGACCGTGTGGGTGACTCGGCGCCGGGTTCCGGACACCGCTGGGAGACCGCGTTCGCCCGCGCCGGCACCGGGTGCGCCGGGGACCGGCGGATCGCCCGGGCGGGACGGCCGCGAGCGCGCCCGGGACGCCGCGGACCCACGGCCGCCCCGCGCGTTCCGCCTGCTTCTGCGGCCACGGCGAGGCCGCGGCGTATCCACCCGGGGTGCTCGGCGCGCGGACCGCGAACCGGCCGCGGCCGGACTCCGGCGACCTCGGCACGACCCCGCCGCCGACCGGACGCGGCGGCCGGCCGCGGTGCCGTGACCCCGACCCCCGGTCGCCGGGGGCCCCGCACATCTCCATAACCTGTGCGCATGACGACGACGGAGCGACGGCGGTTCAGGTCCGGCACGGTGATCCTCGGGAGCATGGGTGTGCTCGCCGCGGCCCTGGCCGCCTGCGGCTCCGAGCCCGACAAGCGCTGCGTGGATCCCCACACGTACAAGACCCTGCCGAAGTCGAGTTGCGAGAGCGGGGGCAGCGGGCACTACTACTACGGCGGCAGCGTCCGCGGCGGCAAGGTCGGGGGCGGCAGCTTCGACGAGTCGTCCGTGAAGACCGGCGGCTTCGGCGGCCACGGCACGGGCCACCGCTCCGGCGGCGGCTGATGCGGCGCCGCACCGCCGAGCCCCGCCCCGGCTGGCAGCGGATCGTGGAGGACCAGGGCGTCGTCTACCCGCTGACCCGCCATCCGGACGGGACGCTGCGCCCCTACTGGGACGAGAGCGCCTACTACGAGTTCTCACTGCCCGAGGTCGAGGAGCTGGAGGAGACCGTTGCGGACCTGCACGCGATGTGCCTGGCCGCGGCCGCGCACATCGTCGAGCGGGACCGTTTCGCCGACCTCGGCATCCACGACCCCCACCTGGCCGCCCGCATCGCCGAGTCCTGGCACCGCAGGACCGAACTGCCCAGCCTCTACGGGCGTTTCGACCTGCGCCACGACGGCGCCGGCGGCCCGGCCAAGCTGCTGGAGTACAACGCCGACACCCCCACCTCCCTGGTGGAGGCGGCCAGCGCCCAGTGGTTCTGGATGGAGGACCGGTTCCCCGGCGCCGACCAGTGGAACTCCCTGCACGAACGCCTGGTCGCCGCGTGGAAGCGGCAGGCCCCCCTGCTGCCGCCCGGGCCCGTGCACTTCGCGCACTCCGAGGGCGACGAGCTCGGCGAGGACCTGATGACGGTCGCCTATCTGCGCGAGACCGCCGAGCAGGCGGGGCTGGAGACCCGCGCTCTGTCGGTGGAGTCGATCGGCTGGGACGGCCTATCGCGGCGCTTCGTCGACGACCGGCTGGGCTTCATCCGCAGCTGCTTCAAGCTCTACCCCTGGGAATGGCTGGCCGACGACCCCTTCGGCGGCCACGTCCTGGAGACCCTCGACAACGGCGGCGGCACCGGCAGCACCTGCTGGATCGAGCCCGCATGGAAGATGCTGCTGTCCAACAAGGCGCTCCTGGCCGTGCTGTGGGAGCTCTACCCCGGCCATCCCAACCTGCTCGCCGCACACCTCGACGGCCCGCGCGCGCTGGCGGCCACGACCGGCTGGGTCGCCAAGCCGCTGCTGGGCCGTGAGGGCGCGGGCGTCACCGTCCACCGCGCAGGGGAGCCCGTGGCCGTACGGGACGACGAGCCCTGCTGCTACCAGGAACTGGCCCCGCTGCCCGTCTTCGACGGCAACCACGTCGTGCTGGGCGCCTGGGTCGTGGACGGCGAGCCGGCCGGGCTCGGCATCCGGGAGTCGGCGGGCCCGGTCACCGACGGGTACGCCCGCTTCGTGCCGCACGTCATCCGCTGAGCGGCGCCGCTGGGCCGTGCCGCTAAGCCGCGCCGCGGACGGCACGGCGCGCCCCTGGCGGGAACGGCCCGGCTGCAGGAATGCTGTCACCGTGACCGGAGCACTCCGCGCCGACGTGTGGCTGCTGCTCGGCCACGGCGTCGAGGAGAGCCCGGTCGTCGGGCGGCTCCAGGCCGCCCTCGCCGAGGAGTTCGGCCCGCGCTGCGCCGTCGTCCGCACCGCCGACCTGCTGCTCGGCGTCCGTACGGGCCGGCTGGCGCTCTACGGCCTCGACGGCCGGCCCGTCGAGGCTCCCCGGGTCGTCCTCGCCCGCATGATGTCGCCGGGCCTGGGCGCCGAGCGCGAGATCACGCTGCTGCGCCACCTCCAGGCCCTGGGCGCCGTCCTGGTCAACCCCATCGACTCCGTCATGGCCTGCGTCAACAAGGTCTGGCAGCTGCAGCAACTCGCCCTCGCCGGGCTGCCGGTGCCGGACACGCTCAGCTACGCCGACGCACCCCTGGAGGCGGTGGTCGACGCCCCGGGAATGGTGCCGGAGCCGTGTGTGGTCAAGGCGGTGCGCGGGCACCGCGGACGGCGGGTCTTCCTCGCCCCGGACACCGCGATGCTGCGGGACGTCCAGGGCAGCCTGCGCCACGAGACGCCCTATCTCTTCCAGGAGTACGTCGCCCACTCCCACGGCCGCGACCTGCGCGTGGTGGTCGTCGACGGCCGGGCCGTGGCCGCCCAGACCCGCACCGGCCACGGCGCCGGACTGAAGTCCAACCTCGCCCAGGGCGGCACCGCGACGCCCTGCTCCGGGCGCTACCCCCGGGCCGAGGCGCTGGCCGTGCGCGCCGCCGGGGTGCTCGGGCTCGCCGTGGCCGGAGTGGACCTGCTCTTCGCACCGGACGGGGACTTCGTCCTGTGCGAGGTCAACGCCAACGTCGGCTGGGGCGAGGCGATGGGAGAGGTCGCGGCCGCCGTCACCGCCGCCTGCGCCGCGCGGCTGCCGGGCGGTGCGCCGAGCACAGGGTGACATCCCGGCCGCGCTGCGTACGAGATTTCCCGTTCACCCGTCCCACGGCGGGTAGTTACCACCGGAAACACTTTCCTCGGCAGTAACTTGTGCCGCACCATGGGCACCCCCGTCCTCCAGGCCCATCAATGCGTCCGGGTGGTCATCCGTGTCCCAACCGCACAAGGCGCCCGTCTACGACGAGTTGTCCGACGCCGCTCTCACCGAGCGCGTGCGGGCCGGCGCGCCGACCGCCTACCCGGCGACCGAGGAACTGCGCCGCCGTCATCTGCCCGCCGTCGTGTGCTATGCCCGGCTGTGCGCCCGTGACGAGGAGTCCGCCGGGCAACTGGCGGCGCAGGCCTTCGCGTTGGCCTGGCAGGAGGTGCACCGGGGGGTCGACCCGCGCGGCGCGTGGCGGCACCGGCTGCTCATGCTCGTCCACCAGGCGGGCGCGGTCTGGGCCGCCGGCAGCCGGCGGGTCCGGCTGAACGGGGAGTACGCCGCCTTCATCGACGTGATCCGCGCCCGGGACAGCGGCATGACGAGCCCGCCCGGCCTGCCGGGCATGCCCGTCCACCCGCGGCACCGACTGGCCGAGGGCTCCGCCCTGTTCGGGGCTTTCGCCGCCCTGCGGCAGAGCACGCAGGGCATCCTCTGGCACACCGTCGTCGAGCGGACGCCCGAGGCCGACGCGGCGCTGTGGACCGGCGAGCGGCGCTCCGAGATGGCCGACCTCGGGGCCCGGGCGCTGGACGCGTACCGAGAGTCCTACCTGCGCACCTATCTGGAACGCAGCGAGGACCCGGCGTGCCGGGGCTTCGGCCGCATCCTGGACGCCGCCGCCCGCCGGGACGACGCGCGGCAGAACGAGGACCTGGAGCGGCACCTCGCCGGGTGCGCCGACTGCGCCAAGGCCCTGGAGTTCCTGATCGTGCTGGAGCGCGACCCGCGCCCTCTGCTCGGCACGGCCCTGGTCGCCTGGGCTGGGCCCGCCTACCTCGCGGCGCTCGCCGCGCCCGCGCCGCCTCCCGCCCCGCCGGCCGCGCCCACACCGGTCTCCCGGCGCAAGCCGCGACCGAGCCCCTTGGACAGGCTCACCTGGCTCACCCGCTTCGTGCGGCCGGCCCCGGCCTCCCGGCGCAAGCCGAGGCCGAGCCCCTTGGACAGGTTGACCCGGTTCACCCGGTTCGCCGGGGCCACCTGGCCCGCCCGGCTGGTGCGGCTGCGCACCCGCTACCCGACGCCGCTGATCACGCTCGTCCTGGCCTCCGCCGCGGTCATGGCCGTCACCGGCCTGGTGTACGTCGCCGGCGACTCCGACCCGGCGGGCGGCCAGGCCGCCCAGTCGCCGCCGGTCTTTCCTTCGGCTTCCGTCACCGTGACGGAGACCGCTACGGCCACGGCGACCGCCACGGCCACGGTCACCGGCTCGCCCACGGCCGGCCCGACCAGGACCGCCACGCCGTCGCCGCCGAGGACGCCGAGCGGGGCCGCGACCCACCGCATCCCGGCCGCACCCACCACCCCGACGCCCACGCCGAAGCCCCCGGGCAGCAGCTTCGCCCAGGTCGTGAACAGCGACTCCGGCCTGTGCCTGGACGTGCGCGACGAGGACTTCTCCAACGGCTCGGACGTCATCCTCGCCGGCTGCGACCCCGATTCCGCCGCGCAGCGGTGGCGGGTGGAGCCCCAGGGGGTGCTGCGCAACGCCGGCGACTCCGACTACTGCCTCGACTCCCGCGGTGACACCGACCGCGGGCTCGGCGTCTGGCGCTGCTCGTCCGCCGACGGCAGGCACGCCGAGAACCTGTTCTTCCTCGTCGACAGTCTCGGCCGCATCCGCCCGCAGATCGACCTCGGTGTCGCAGCCGCCCCCGACGGCGGCACACCGGGTGCCACGCTCTCCTTCGAGTCCGTGGGCGACGCCACCGGCCAGCGCTGGCAGGCCGGTTAGCGGGGACGGGGAGACCGGTCAGGTGTCGTCCCCGGCCGGCGGGGTCGGGCCGCCCGGGAGATAGACCACGGCCGTGGTGCCGCCGCCGCTCGCGGGCTCCAGGCGAACGGTGCCGTCCGCCTGCTCCACGGTGCGGGCCACGATGGACAGGCCCAGGCCCGAGCCGGGGAGGCTGCGCGCGGAAGTGGAGCGCCAGAAGCGCTCGAAGACATGCGGCAGATCCTCGGGCGGCACGCCGGGGCCGTGGTCGCGGACGGTCAGCTCGCCGCCGTGCAGGCCCACTTCCACCGACCCGGCCGGCGGGCTGAACTTCACCGCGTTGTCCAGCAGGTTGATCACGGCCCGCTCCAGGGCGCCGGGTTCGGCCCGTACGTACCACGGCGCCAGTTCCGCCGTGATCTTCAGATCCGGGCCGGTGCGCAGCCGGGCCCGTTCCAGGGCCGCCTCCACGGCCTCGTGGAACGCCACCGTCTGCAGCGGGCCGCCGCCTTGCACCGCCTGCGGACGCGACAGCTCCTGGAGGTCCCCGATGAGCGCCGCCAGCTCGCCCATCTGGGCCTTCACCGAGCTCAGCAGCTCGCGCCGGTCCTGCGGCGGCAGCGCCCTGCCGGTCATCTCGCTGCGTTCCAGCAGCTCGATGTTGGTGCGCAGCGAGGTGAGCGGGGTGCGCAGTTCGTGGCCGGCGTCGGCGATCAGCTGCTGCTGCAGCTCCTGGGAGGAGGACAGGGCGGCCGTCATCGCGTTGAAGGAGGCCGACAGCCGTGCGATCTCGTCGTCGCCGTGCACCGGGATGCGGACGCTGAGGTCCTCGGTGCGCGCGATGTGCTCGACGGTGCGGGTGAGCCGGTCCACCGGCTTCAGGCCGGCGCGGGCGACCGCGAGGCCGGCGACGCTGGCGCCGATCACCCCCAGGCCGCCGACGGCCAGGAGGATCAGGCCCAGGGTGTTGAGCGACTCGGTGACCTCGTCGAGCGGGCGGGCCACCGTGTACGCCCCGTCGGTGTTGAGCAGCGGCAACGTCACGGCGCGGTACTGGTTGCCGTCGGAGCCGGTCACCGTGTGGAGCGCCTCACGCAGCGTGCCCTTGGCGACGTCGGTGTCCGCCGAGGTGACGTGCAGCGACTGGGCGCCCTGGATCACACAGCTGGCACCGGTCCGCGAAACGACCTGGACGGTGGAGTTGAAGGGATTGGGGACCTGGTCGTCGGAGGCGGGCGGCTCGGTCGTGCACAGGCCCGCGCGCAGCTGGTCGACGACCCTTCCCGGGGGCATCCGGTTGTCGCGCAGCGAGTTGTCCAGCGAGTTCATGAGGGTCCCGCGGACGAAGAACCAGCACAGGAGCGCGCTCGCGGTCACCGCCGCCGCGACCGCCACCGCCGTCAGGATCGCCAGCCGGGAGCGCAGCGGCAGGGAACGGAAGCGCACCATGCGGCGCATCAGCCCTTGCCCTCCGCGTTGCGCAGCACGTAGCCGACGCCCCGGACGGTGTGGACGAGCCGGGGGAGGCCGCCGATCTCGGTCTTGCGGCGCAGGTACATGACGTACACGTCCAGGGAGTTGGAGCTCGGCTCGAAGTCGAAGCCCCACACGGCCTTGAGGATCTGCTCCCGGGTGAGCACCTGGCGCGGGTGCGCGAGGAACATCTCCAGCAGCGTGTACTCGGTGCGGGTCAGCTCCACCGGCTCGCCGGCCCGGGTGACCTCGCGGGTGGCGGTGTCCATGCGCAGGTCGGCGAAGGACAGCGCGCTCTCCTCGGCGGCGCCGCCGGACAGGGCGGAGGCGTACGAGCTGCGCCGCAGCAGCGCCCGCAGGCGGGCGAGGAGTTCGTCGAGCTCGAAGGGCTTGACGAGGTAGTCGTCGGCGCCGGCGTCGAGTCCGGTGACCCGGTCGCCGACCGTGTCGCGGGCGGTGAGCATGAGGATCGGGGTGTTGGTGCCGCTGGAGCGCAGGCGGCGGGCGGTGGTGAGGCCGTCCATGCGCGGCATCAGCACGTCCAGGACGATCGCGTCCGGCCGGTAGACGTCGACCTGGTCGAGTGCCGCCAGGCCGTCCTCGGCGAGGGCGGTCTCGTAGCCCTCGAAGGCGAGGCTCCGCTTCAGCGCCTCACGGACCGCGGGCTCGTCGTCCACGATCAGGATGCGGGCCGGGGCCTCGCCGTTCTCGCCGGGGCTCATGCGTCTTTCACCTCGTGCAGAAAGTGGTCCGGGGCTTGGATCTGTGCTGCCGTCGTGTCGTGCTGTGTCGTGCCGTGCGCTGCTGCTGCATTCCTAGCCTTGCACGAGGGCCAGACGGTGCGCGGCGCGCGAGCGGCGGGCGTACCGGCGGGCGTAGCGGCGGTTGGCGGCGATCTCGGGCTCGCGCGGCGCCTGGGCCGGGAAGTGGATCAGGGCGAGGTCCGCGGGGCCGGCAGGGATGCCGGCGGGGTGCAGGGCGGTGCTGAGGATGACGTTCATGACGGTCCGTCCCTTCGGGAGGGAGCGGTCAGCTGTCGCTGCCGCCGTTGCGCAGGGTGTCGAGGTCGGCCTTGACGGTGTCGACGGGGATCGCGAATCCGAGGCCGATGCTGCCGGCGGCGCTGTCGCCGGACGAGGAGGAACTGGACGAGTACATGGCCGAGTTGATGCCGATGATCTCGCCGTTCATGTTGATCAGGGCGCCACCGGAGTTGCCGGGGTTGAGCGAGGCGTCGGTCTGGATCGCCTTGTACGTGGTCGTGGACGAGCCGACGTCGCCGTTGTACTGGCCGCCGCCGAACTGGAACGGCCACCGGTCGTCGTCGCCGCCGAAGCCGCCGCCCTGCCGCTGCCCCTGCCCCTCGCTCTGCCCCTCGTCGGCGGCGACCGTGACGTCGCGGTCGAGCGCGGAGACGATGCCGCTGGTGACGGTGCCGGTCAGGCCCTCGGGGGAGCCGATGGCCACGACCTCGTCGCCGACCGCGACCTGGCGGGAGTCGCCGAGCGCCGCCGGGGTCAGGCCGCTCACGTCCTCGGCCTTGAGCAGGGCCAGGTCCTTGGCGCTGTCGGTGCCGACCACCTTCGCGGTCGCGGTCTTCCCGGAGCTGAAGGTGACCTTGACGGTGTCCGCGCCGGAGATGACGTGGTTGTTGGTGACGATCTCGCCGCCACCGGTGACGATCACGCCCGAGCCGGTCGACTCGCCGGCCGACGAGGAGGCGCGGACCTCCACGATGCTCGGGCTCACGGCCGCGGCGACCGAGGCGACACCGCTGGTGCCCTTCGCGCTCGTGCCGATCACCCGGGTCGAGGTCGCGGCGGTCTGCGAGGCCGTAGCGTTCCCGATCAGCGCCGCCGTTCCACCGCCGACCAGCGCCGAGACCAGCGCCACGGCGGCGACCAGCGGTACCGACCGCCTGGGCCCGCGCCGGGCGGCGGCGGGCTCCACCGGTGCGGGCGCGCCGTACGGGTGCATCCCGTACACGGTGGCCTGCGGGTCATAGGGCGGGGGCGGCGGGTAGGCCGCGGGACCGTTCCGGTGCTCGTCTGCGCCGCTGTCGCGCTGGGAGTTCTCGTTCATGACAACGACTGTGCGGCCCGAACATGAGAGCTTCCTGAGCGTGCCCTGAGAACCGGGGCAGAGTTCCGTATGCCCGATATAAAGACGGAAGGCGCAGGTCAGCGGTGTGCGGTGAGGCAGGTCCGAGCGCATGCGCCCGGACCTGCGGGAACGCCCTACTGGCAGCCGCAGCTGCGCCGCACGACCAGCCGGGACGGGAACTGCCGCAGCCGCTCACGCCGCGAACCGGAGACCCGCAGCCCGTCGTCCAGCACCAGGTCCACCGCCGCCCGCGCCATCGCCTCGCGGTCCGAGGCGACCGTGGTCAGCGGCGGATCGGTCAGCCCGGCCTCCTTGACATCGTCGAAGCCGGCCACGGCCAGCTCGCCGGGTACGTCGATCCGCAGCTCGCGCGCGGCCCGCAGCAGCCCGATGGCCTGGTCGTCCGTCGCGCAGATGATCGCCGTCGGCCTGCCCGGCCGGGCCAGCAGCTCCAGGCCGACCTTGTAGGCGTCGTAGCGGTTGTACGGGGCGGAGAACAGGCGGCCCTCGACGCTCCGGCCGGCCTCCTGCATCGCCCGCCGCCAGCCCTCGACGTGGTCGGTGACGGGGTCGCCGGACTTCGGGGTGATCTCGGTGCCGCCGAGGCAGGCGACGTACTCGTGCCCGTGCTCCAGCAGGTGCCGGGTCGCCAGCTGCGCTCCGCCGACGTCGTCCGTCACGACCGCGACGTCGTCGATCGCCTCCGGACGCCGGTGGAGCAGCACGACCCGCGCGTCCCAGGCGTCTATCTCGATGGCGGCGTGCTCGCTCGGCCCCTGCGAGATCAGGATCAGCCCGGACACCCGCATGCCGAGGAAGGCCCGCAGGTAGTGGACCTCGCGCTCGTCCAGGTAGTCGGAGTTGCCGACCAGCACCATCTTGCCGCGCTCGGCGGCCGCCCGTTCCACGGCGTGCGCCATCTCCGCGAAGAACGGCTGCCGAGCGTCCGGCACGATGAGGCCTATCAGGTCGGTCCGGCGGCTGGCCATCGCCTGGGCCACCCGGTCAGGGCGGTAACCGAGCTGCTTGATGGCCGCCTGCACACGCTCGCGCGTCGCCGGCGCCACCGGCCGTGGTCCGTTGTTGATGACGTAGCTGACGACCGCGGTCGACGTCCCCGCAAGCCTGGCCACATCGTCCCGCGTCACCTTTGCCACGGGCCGAGTCTACGCGGGTCCACCCGTGCATCCCACTGTCTGCTCACAGCCGTGACCCGGGTGTGATCAGGCGTTGCGGGCCGCCAGGGCGGCCGCCTCGGCGGACTCGTGCTCCGATGCCTGTTCCGGCCCGTGGTCCCGCTCCCCGTGTGGCGGCGCCGCCTTGGCCGGCTCGTCCGCGGGCCGGTCGCCCTTCTCGGGGGTGACGAAGCGGTAGCCGACGTTGCGGACCGTGCCGATCAGCGAGTCGTGCTCGGGGCCGAGCTTCGCGCGCAGCCGCCGGACGTGGACGTCGACCGTGCGCGTGCCGCCGAAGTAGTCGTAACCCCAGACCTCCTGCAGCAGCTGGGCCCGGGTGAAGACCCGGCCGGGGTGCTGGGCCAGGTACTTCAGCAGCTCGAACTCCTTGAAGGTCAGGTCCAGGACCCGGCCCTTGAGCTTGGCGCTGTACGTGGCCTCGTCCACCGACAGGTCGCCGTTGCGGATCTCCATCGGACCGTCGTCGACGGTGATCTGCTGCCGGCCCATCGCCAGCCGCAGCCGGGCCTCGACCTCGGCCGGGCCCGCGGTGTCCAGCAGGACGTCGTCGATGCCCCAGTCGGCGGTCACGGCGGCCAGCCCGCCCTCGGTGACCACCAGGACCAGCGGGCAGCCGGGCCCGGTGGACCGCAGCAGTTGGCACAGCGAGCGGACCTGCGGGAGGTCGCGCCGGCCGTCGATCAGGATCACGTCGGCGCCGGGGGTGTCCACCAGTGCCGGCCCCTCCGCGGGGGCCACCCGGACGCTGTGCAGCAGCAGCCCCAGTGCCGGGAGCACCTCGGTGCTCGGCTGGAGCGCGTTCGTCAGAAGGAGGAGTGAGCTCACCGGCCGCTCCCGTCGTTCATCGTCCGGCCATGCGTCTTCCGCTTGCCCATTGCAAACCCTCCTCGGTCCCGCGAGGACGTGTGCGTGCGCCTGTCTGCGCCGTCCGGGACTGCTCGGCATGGCCCGGAAAGCGCGAAAGGACCCGGGGGCGACGCTGCCCGGATCCTCTTGACCCAAGAGAATAGCCCACATGGAGTCGGTAAGTGAGTCCCATGGTGCGGGTTTGTGTGTTCCGTCGGTCGCTCGCGGTGGTCGGCGTGCGGTGCTGTCGACCGAGGACGGGGTGCGCATCGACGCCGCGTACGCGCCCGGAGGGACGGAGGACGGCCTCGCGATCGTCGTCGCGCACGGTTTCACCGGCGCCCTGGAGCGGCCCGCGGTGCGGCGCGCGGCGGAGATCTTCGGACGGGTGGACGGCGTCGGGGGCGTCGTCACGTTCTCCTTCCGCGGCCACGGCCGCTCCGGAGGGCACTCCACGGTGGGCGACCGCGAGGTGCTCGACCTCGACGCGGCCGTGCGCTGGGCGCGGCTCGCCGGGCACCGGCGTGTCGTGTCGGTCGGCTTCTCCATGGGCGGCTCCGTGGTGCTGCGGCACGCGGGGCGCACAACGGCGCACGAAGGGGCGCACGTTGACGCCGTCGTCTCCGTGAGCTCCCCCGCGCGCTGGTACTACCGCGGTACGGCGCCCATGCGGCGGGTGCACTGGGCCATCACCCGGCCCGCCGGACGGCTGCTCTCCCGCGGCCTGTTCCGCACCCGTATCCACCACAAGGACTGGAACCCCGTCCCCGTCCCCCCGTTCCAGGCCGTCCCCTTCATCGCTCCCACTCCGCTGCTGATCGTCCACGGCGACCGCGACGGCTACTTCCCGCTCGACCACCCCCTCTCCCTCGCGGAGGCGGCAGGCGACGGAGCCGACCTGTGGATCGAACCCGGCTTCGGCCACGCGGAGAACGCCGCACCGGACGAGCTCCTGCGCTGCATCGCGACCTGGGCGGCGGCCCGCGTGCCGTAGCGGGCGACCCGCGGCGCCGCCGCCACGCGGCGCTGCGTCATCATGGACGGCGGCAGGACCCGTGAGGGCAAGGGGAAGGAGCCGCCATGGCGGCACACGGCACGATCCGGTACTGGGCCGCGGCCAAGGCCGCCGCAGGCGCCGCGGAGGAGCCCTACCGCGAGGGCACGCTCGCCGAGGCGCTGAACGCGGCCCGCGAGCGCCACGTGGCGCGCCCCGAGTTCGCCCGGGTGTTGTCCAACTGTTCGTTCGTGGTCGACGGGAACCCCGTCGGCACCCGGGATCATTCCGGGATCGAACTGGCCGACGGCGGCACGGTCGAGGTGCTCCCGCCGTTCGCGGGAGGATGAGCGCGTGACCGACAACCACGACTGGTACGCCCCGGGCCCCGGGCCCCTGCCGGCGCACAGCCACGACAGCACGGCCGTCCTGCCGCCCGTCGGCGACGAGGGCCCGGCCGCCCCCGCCCCCGCCCCCGGCGGGCGGGCCGCCCGGCGCCGCCAGGCCGGCCGGACCCCCGTGGAGCGCACCGGGTCGCCGATCATCGCGCCCGGCATGCAGCCCGCCGCCGTGACCGCGGCCCTCGCGCTGCTGCTGATGGGCGGCGCCCTGCTCGGCCGGCCGGCACTGGCCGCCGCGGCCGTGCTGCTGCAGGCGGTGACCGCGGCCGGCTGGTTCCGCCTGAACGGGATGTGGCCCGCCCGGCAGGGCATCGCGCTGGCGTTCCTGGCGGGTGTGACGGCCGAGGTCGCGGTGCTGGTGGACGGGGCCGACAACGCCCCGGCCGTCATCATCGGCACGCTCGGCGTGTGGCTGCTGTTCGTGCTCGTCATGCATCTGCGCCACCAGGGGACGCCCGAGGAACGGCTCTCCTCGCTCACCGCGACCGCCGCCTCGACGCTGATCACCGTGCTGGCGACGGGTTACCTGGCGGCCACGGCCGTCCCGGCTGGCAAGGACGCGGTCGTGACCGCCCTCGCCGCGGTGGCCGTCGCGACCCTGGCGCGGGCTCTTCCGCTGCCGGGCGTGGTGTCCGTGCCGGTCGCGCTCGCGGCCGCCGCGGGCAGCGGGATCGCCCTCGGGCGCCTGGAGACGGCGGACGGGGCGCTGATCGCGCTCGTCGCCGGGGTGTGCGCGCTGATCGGCCTGCGGGTGGCCAGTTACGACTTCCCGTCCCGGTTCGTGCACTTCACGGCGGGTGTGGCGCTGCCGCTCACCGCGGCCGCACCGGCCGTCTACGTGATGGCAAGGGCGCTCCTAGGCTGACCGGCTAGGGTCGGGTCGCGGTACGGGCACCGCACGGTGCCGGACGCTACCAACGGAAACGTGAACATCACTGCGGGGGACACCTCATGCGTGCACTACGGATCCTGCTCATCTTCCTCGTGATATTCGGCGCGCTCTTCGTGGCGGCCGATCGCATCGCGGTGCACTTCGCGGAGTCCGAGGCCGCCGACCGGGCCCAGCAGACCCAGGGCCTGACCTCGACGCCCGAGGTCGACATCAAGGGCTTCCCGTTCCTGACCCAGGTGCTCGGCAAGAAGCTCGACGACGTCGAGGTGACGGCGAACGGCATCGAGACGACCGGCACCGGCGGCCAGACGCTGCGGGTCGACCGCTTCCAGGCCGAGCTGCACGACGTCCGCATGTCGAACGGCTTCTCCAGCGCCGTGGCCGACTCCGCGACCGGCTCCGCCACCCTCAGCTACGCGGACCTGAGCAAGGCCGCGCCGAGCGGGGTGAAGGTCGCCTACGGCGGCACCTCCGCCGACGGCAAGGGCCGGGTGAAGGTCAGCGCGGACATCTCGACGCCGATCGGCGACATCAAGCGCAGCGTGGTGAGCGAGATCAGTGTCAGCGGCAAGGACGGCATCAAACTGACCGCGGGCGAGATCCCCGGACTGGACGCCCTGCCCTCGGAGGTGGGCGACCTGATCCGCGACCGGATCGACTTCACGCGGGCTTTGGCCGGGCTGCCGCAGGGTATCGAGCTGAAGTCGGTCACCGCGACGCCCGAGGGCATCACCGTCGAGGCGACCGGCACCAAGGTCGTTCTCGCCAACTGAGACGACGGCGTCCGCTCCGCAGTCCTCCACGCGGGGTGCCCGCCCCCGGTTCCGTCCGGCGCGGCCGGGCACCCCGTCGCCGTATCATCATGCGGACAATCTCATCTTGCGATGCGGACCGGCGGTGACACCGCGAAGTCCCTTCCCTACGATCGAGCACATGAAGCGACAGGCGGATCTCACGAAGCGGCGGGCAGTCGACCTGTGCCGTGTCGCCGCCATGCTCTGTCGCCTGCCGTAGGGGCTTTCGCGCCGTCGTCGGCGCCGCACTCCGGCCCCACCTTCCCCGCCCCGCGCATCGCCGTGAACGCGCCCGTGCAGCGCAGCCCGGCACCGTGCGCACCCGTCCGTGCGCCGAGACATCCGCTACTGCCCCGGAGGAGATCAGCAATGAGCCGCAGTGACGTCCTGGTGGACGCCGATTGGGTCCAGGCCCGCATCGACGACCCCAAGGTGGTCATCGTCGAGGTCGACGAGGACACGTCGGCGTACGACAAGAACCACATCAAGAACGCCGTCCGCATCGACTGGAAGAAGGACCTCCAGGACCCGGTGCGCCGTGACTTCGTCGACCAGGCCGGCTTCGAGAAGCTGCTGTCGGCCAAGGGCATTGCCAACGACGACACGGTCGTCCTCTACGGCGGCAACAACAACTGGTTCGCCGCGTACGCCTACTGGTACTTCAAGCTCTACGGCCACGAGGGCGTCAAGCTGCTCGACGGCGGCCGCAAGAAGTGGGAGCTGGACTCCCGCGACCTGGTCGACGGCTCCGAGGTCCCGGCCCGCCCGGCGACCGAGTACAAGGCCAAGGCCCAGGACAGCTCGATCCGCGCCTTCCGCGACGAGGTCGTCGCCGCGATCGGCAACCTCAACCTGGTCGACGTCCGCTCGCCCGACGAGTTCTCCGGCAAGCTCCTCGCCCCGGCCCACCTCCCGCAGGAGCAGTCGCAGAAGCCGGGCCACATCCCCAGCTCGCGCAACATCCCGTGGTCGAAGAACGCCAACGACGACGGCACCTTCAAGTCCGACGAGGAGCTCAAGGCCCTCTACGAGGACGAGGGCGTCGACCTCGCGAAGGACACCATCGCGCTCTGCCGCATCGGTGAGCGCTCCTCGCTCACCTGGTTCGTCCTGCACGAGCTGCTCGACCAGCCGAACGTCAAGAACTACGACGGCTCCTGGACCGAGTACGGCTCCCTCGTCGGCGTGCCGATCGAGCTCGGCCCGGCCAAGTAACACCCGACCCCCGACCCGCCCGACCCTGACCCGAAGGAAGACACCATGTGCGGAGCGAAGGCCGGCGGCCCCGACCTGGCCGGCGTCGACGTGGCGAAGGAGACGATCATCCAGGGTTCCGTGACCCGCGACGGCGAGCCCGTCGCCGGTTACGTGCGGCTCCTGGACGGCGGCGGCGAGTTCACCGCCGAGGTTCCCACCTCCGCGACCGGGCAGTTCCGCTTCTTCGCGGCCCCCGGCTCGTGGACGCTGCGCGCCCTCGTGCCGGGCGCGACGGTGGACCGCGCCGTCGTCGCGCAGCAGGGCAACCTCACCGAGGTGGCCATCGCCGTCTGACCGACGGCCGGAACCGGCGAAGGGCCGCACCGCCACTCGAGTGGGAGTGCGGCCCTTCGCGACGTACTTTGGAAGGGTGTCCACAAGGCGTCGGCGGCGCTGGTACTTCGCCATGATGAGCGGGTGCGTCCTGCTCTTCGTCCTGGCGTGGAGCGTCGTGCGCCTGTGGTCGGTGCCGGTGGCCGTCGGCATGTGCGTCGTCGCGATGCTGATCCCGCCGATCGCGGCCATCGTGGCCAACCGCAGGGGCCCGGACGACCACTGGTGGGACGAGACCGGTGACCCCAAGTCGGACGAGTGGTGGCGCGAGCTGGACCGCCGCGACGACCACCGCGACCAGCGCTGAAGGCCGGCCGGAAGACCGGCGGTCGGCTGGCGAGCGGTCGGCAGGCGGGCGGCCAGTGGGTCGAGCGATCAGTAGACGAGCGCTTGCACGCCGTCGGCCATGGCCTCGCTCACGAAGACCTGCGCCCCGGCGATCCGCACCCCCTCCAGCACGTCCTTCTCCGCGATGTCCCGGCGGGCCGCGCACTGCGTGCACAGGGTGATCCGCCCGCCGGCCATGATCCCCTCGATCAGCTCGGGCAGCGGCGCGGAGTGCGGCAGCTCGAACTCCGCGGCCCTGCCGGGCAGCGCGAACCACGCCGACTCACCGGTCAGCCACAGCGAGACCTCCACACCGCTCGCCACGGCCACCGCCGCCACCGTGAACGCCTGCGAGCACCGTTCGGGCGCGTCGGCGCCCGCCGTCACCTTGATCACCAGCTTCTTCGCCATGGTCCACACCCTAAGGTGGCCGGTCTCACAGCGAAAAAAGTGTGAAGCGCTTGCCAAAGATCGAGATAATGCGTTGGCCTCGCTGTGCAGACCGTGCGCGAGCGCTGTATTTCTGCCCGGGGGGGCTTGTGGAAGCGCGTACGAACGCACGGACCGGTGCGGTGATCGCCGTGGTCATCGGACTGGTCGTCCTGGCGACGCTCACGGCGGGGGCGGTGGTCGCCATCGGGTCGTCGTCGAAGAGCTCGGCGACTGCCACGCCGTCCAAGGCGGCCGCGACCACGTCGGCGTCGGCGACGCCGTCGCCGTCCGCGGACCCCACCGAGACCGCCGAGCCCAGCGCCTCCCCCTCCAGCACCGTCACCGGTTCCGTCCACGACGGCACGCACAGCGGAGACCTGCGCTGGTTCCTGCTCACCCCGCCCGAGGGCGCCGAGATCTACGGCGACGAGGCGGGCAGCGCCGTCACCCGTGACGAGATCGGCGTCAGCGACGACATCAAGCAGGCACTGAGCCGCTACGGCTTCAAGAAGGGCGCGCAGCGCACGTACCTCACCGCGGACGGCGACTAGAGATCTCCGTCGAGCTGCTGCGCTTCGGCTCGGCCTCCGGCGCCTCCGGCTATTACGAAGCCTTCTACCTGAACTCGCCGACCCTGGCGATCGGCAGCACCCACCCCGCCAAGGCTTACCGCCTGTCCTCCGGCTCCGCCGAGAGCACCGACGCGGTGGTCGCGCTGTCCCACCAGGGCGACGTGCACATCAGCATCACCGTGACCGGCGAGAAACTGCCCGGCCGCGACCTGCTCAAGCGGCTGCTCGACCAGCAGTACCAGCGCCTCGCGACCGGCCGCTGAGCCTTTTCGACACCTTCGTGGAGAACCCCTTGTCCCAGGACACCCCTGTTCCGGAGCAGGCACCCCCTGTTCCGGAAGCGCCTCCCGCGGCGCGGCCACCCCGCCGCCGCGGCCGCACCACCCTGCTCATCCTGGCCGCCGCGGTGCTCGGCGTCGCCGCAGGCGCCGGTACCGGCTACAAGATCCAGTACGACCGCCCCGAGACGCCGCTGCCCCCGCTCGCCCAGCCGAAGCTCGTGCAGCCCAAGGGCGCCGCGCCGAAGGCCGAGCCGCTCACCGTCGCCCAGGACGCGCTCGTCAAGTTCGACGGCGACCTGCGCAAGCTGCTGCTGAAGAAACCCAAGGGCGCGAAGGACTGGCGCGTGCCGCCCGGCGTCGACGGCTGGATGGCACCCGCCGAGTTCGCCGAGACCTACGACGACGCGAAGTACGGCTTCGGCGACCTGCTGAGCGACGGCTTCCGCCGCGCGGCCACCGCCGCCTGGGAAACCGGCGACACGTCGGTGGAGATCCGGCTCGTCCAGTACCGCGACCTGGAGTTCACGGCTGCGGAGAGCAATGTGACGCGCCAGATCGCCTACGCACGCGGCAAAAACGAGGCGGACGACGAGGGCCGGCCGATCCCCGGCTCGGTCGACGGCAGGGCGTTCGTCTACTCCAAGCCGATCCGCGAGGCAGGCTACGTCCCTTACTACAAATCGGCAGCCGTCGCTCGGCGGGCGAACATCGAGATGCTGATCTGGGTCACCTCGCCCCGCCCGATCCCCGAATCCACGATCATGTCCCTGGCCGAGCGGCAGTTGGAGCGGCTGTGAGCGACGAGAAGACGACTCCCGTCGAGGAGCCCGCGACGGAGCCGGGGCAGCAGGAGCCTTTGTCCGAGGCCGCCGCCCCGGAGCCCACTGCCGAGGCCCCGCGCCGCAACGGCCGTAAGGGGCTCGCGCTCGGGATCGCGGCCGCGCTCGTGGCCGTCCTCGGAGGCGGCGGCATCGGGTACGCCGTGCTCCAGCACCAGGAGGACGACGGCGGCAAGGCCGCGACCAAACCGTGGAAGGCACCGCAGCCGGAGAAGACCGGCAGCTACGGCGTCCAGTCCGGCGGCAGCCACTACGGCGCGCTGGGCAAGCTCCTGCTGCCCATGCCCGACGGCTACAAGGCCGGCCCCGACATGACCCCGTACGGCAACGATGTCGAGCTGGCCGGCAAGCAGGCCGTGTCCGCGATGACGGAGGGCTATCGCGACCTGCCGAAGAAGAGCCGGGACGCCGCGCTCAAGGCCGTCGACCGCCTGCGGATCCAGGGCATCGGCATGCGGAGCTACGCCGCCGAGGACAACGGGATGCTCATCGAGATCCGGATCGTCCAGATGAAGAACAAGCGGGCCGCACGTGCGGGTACCGAGTTCTTCGCCGACTTCACCAAGGCGCTCGGTGTCTTCCGCAACGGTCCCGCGATCACGGGCCACGACAAGGCGCGCTGCGTGCTGCCGCCCAAGGAGCCGGGTGCCGACCTGGACTTCATGGAGTGCCAGGCCACCGAGGGCGACCTTCTGGTGACGATGTCGGTCTCCGGTCAGTCTCCCCTGGACAAGAAGGACGCCGCCGACGTGCTCGCCCATCAGCTCGATCGCATCCAGGACCCCGGAGAGGCAGCATGAGCGACCAGCAGACAGCCCGGCCCGAGGCCGAGGCCGTCGCCGCGCCCGAGGCCCCGGAGGCACCGCAGGGCCCGGAGATCGTTCAGGACCTCGCGCCCGCGACGGACACCGACGTGTCCGTCGCCGTCCCGCGACCCCGCGACCGGCGCCGGTTGCGGGCCGCACTGCGCTGGACCTCGGCCGTGCTGGTGTTCGCCGCGCTCGGCGGAGCAACCGCGTACGCGGTCACGCAGCCGCGGCGCACCGACGTCCCCGGTCTGGAGACGCCGGACGACGGGCGCTGGACCTACCCCGCGCTCAAGCTGCCCAAGCTGCCCGCGGGCGCGCCCCGGGCGTACGACGCTGAACGGAACCCCGCCGGCGCCCACTACGCCGACCTGCGCGCGCTGCTGCTGCCCGCCGCCCGGGGGGCGAAGGCCGACAAGGCCTTCTATGGCGAGGACGGCTGGCTGCCCACCGCGCGATTCGTCGAGGCGTTCGAGAAAGCGGACCGCAAGCGGCTGGCCGAGCGCCTGACGCAGGCGGGTCTGCGCCACATCGCCGCCCGTGCCTGGGACATGCCGGACGGCACCAGGACGGAGATCTACCTCCTGCAGTTCGTCAGCGCGCCGTACGCGATGGAGGGCCGGTTCCAGATGACGACCGCCGCGGACCTGACCGGCGCGCCGGTCAAGGTCGTGGAGCTGGCATGGAAGCGTGGGACCTCCTTCCCGGGCGACATGAGCGTCAACACGTACACCGAGGACAAGCCGCGCGGTCGTGACCACGTGCGGTCCGCGTTCATCGCCGCCGGTGACACCGTCGCCGTCATCAGCATGCGCAAGGCCGGCAGCCAGCCGGCCGTCCCCTTCCACCAGACCGTGCAGTTGCAGTCGCAGCTGCTCGGCTGACCGGGTTGCGGCCGGGAGGGGCGCGATGCGCGGGGGCCGACCTCAGCGCATCGCGCCCGTACCGGCCGACTAGACTCGGCTACGGCCCCGACCGGGCCGCCGACCGTCCGCGCCTGCCCGAGGAGCACGCTCGTGAGCGCCATTGAGATCTTCTTCGACGTCATGCTTGTCCTGGTCTGCCTTGGCGTCCTCGCGTTCTCCGTTCTGGCGGTGAAGAAGCTCTACCAGGGACAGCGCTGAACATGATCGAAATCCCCTCAGACCTCCACCCGGAGCTCGTACCGCTCGCCTTCCTCCTGGGCACCTGGGAGGGCGCGGGCGTCTTCGACTTCCCCGGCGACGAGAAGTGCAACTTCGGCCAGGAGGTGGTCTTCACCCACGACGGCCGCTCGTTCCTGGAGTACACCTCCAAGACCTGGGTCCTGGACGCCGAGGGCAAGCCGGTGAAACCGCTGGAGAGCGAGTCCGGTTTCTGGCGGATCGACAAGAACCGCAAGGTGGAGATCACCATGACCCGTGACAACGGCGTCATCGAGATCTGGTACGGCGAGCTCGCCGAGGGCAAGCCGCAGATCGACCTCGTCACCGACGCCGTGGCCCGGCTGTCCGACGCGCCGGCCTACAGCGGCGGCAAGCGCCTGTACGGCTACGTCAAGAGCGACCTGATGTGGGTGGGCGAGAAGGCCACCCCGGAGGTGCCGCTGCGGCCGTACATGTCGGCGCACCTGAAGAAGGTCGTCAACCCCAGCGAGTGGGCCAAGGACCTCAAGGACCTGCCCGACGACGGCATCGCGTTCTTCCGCTGAGCCCGCCCGGGCGGCCCCGCCATGTCGCGCCGGGCCGCCGGCGGCGCCCTTCCGCCTAGACTGTCCCTGTGGTGACCACGGACTGGAAGAGCGATCTGAGGCAGCGCGGCTACCGTCTGACGCCGCAGCGCCAGCTTGTCCTGGAGGCGGTCGACGTCCTGGAGCACGCCACTCCGGACGAAATCCTCACCGAGGTGCGCAAGACCGCCTCAGGGGTGAACATCTCCACCGTCTACCGCACGCTGGAGCTGCTGGAGGAACTGGGCCTGGTCAGCCATGCCCACCTCGGCCACGGCGCCCCCACGTACCACCTCGCCGACCGGCACCACCACATGCACCTGGTGTGCCGGGACTGCGAATCGGTCACCGAGGCCGACATCTCCGAGGCCGGGCCGCTGACCGACCGGCTGCGCGCCACCTACGGCTTCGAGACCGACATGAAGCACTTCGCGATCTTCGGCCGGTGCGCGGACTGCGTGCAGAAGGCCCGAACGTCTGAGGGTTCAACTACCGAGACGTAGGCTGGATCCATGCAGCGACAAACACTGACCAGCCCCCTGCTGTCGCTCCCCGGCGCCGTCCCCGCAGAAGGCCCCGACGAGGGAGTCGCCGCGCACTACGGGGACCTCTTCCGCGAGCAACGGGCCCTCGCGGACGGCAAGGGCTTCGTCGACCTGTCCCACCGCGGTGTCGTCGCCGTCACCGGCCAGGACCGCCTCGCCTGGCTCCACCTGCTGCTCACCCAGCACGTCACCGACCTGCCGCCCGGACAGGCCACCGAGGCGCTGATCCTCTCCGCGCACGGCCACATCGAGCACGCGCTCTACCTCGTCGACGACGGCACGACCACCTGGATGCACGTCGAGCCCGGTACCCAGGGCGACGTCATCGCCTACCTGGAGAGCATGAAGTTCTTCTACCAGGTCGAGGTCGCCGACGTGACCGGCGAGTACGCCGTCGTCCACCTCCCGGCGGGCAGCATCGCCGCCGTCCCGGAGGGCTGGACGGTGCGCGAGGTCCCGTACGGCCGGGACGTCCTCGTGCCGCGCGCCGAGCTGGAGGGCTTCGCCCGGGAGGCCGCCGGCGTCCCGGTCGGCGTGCTGGCCCTGGAGGCGCTGCGCATCGAGGCCCACCGCCCGCGGCTGGGCCTGGAGACCGACCACCGGACCATCCCGCACGAGCTGGGCTGGCTGGAGACCGCCGTCCACCTGGACAAGGGCTGCTACCGCGGCCAGGAGACCGTCGCCCGGGTGCACAACCTCGGCCGGCCGCCGCGCCGCCTGGTCTTCCTCCACCTCGACGGCAGCGAGGTCAAGCTGCCCGGCCACGGCACGCCCGTGCGCATCGCCGCCGACGGGCCGGACGGCCGCCAGATCGGCATCGTCACGTCCTCCGCCCGGCACTGGGAGCTCGGCCCGATCGCCCTCGCGGTCGTCAAGCGCAGCACCCCTGTGGACGCGCCGCTGCTGGCGGACGGGACGGCCGCGAACCAGGAGACAGTCGTCGAGCCCTGACGGGCGGCGATGACCGGAGATCTCAGGGATCTCAGAGATCGAGGACCACGGTGAACGGGCCGTCGTTCGTGAGCGAGACCTTCATGTCCGCTCCGAAGCGGCCCGTCGCCACGTCCGCGCCCAGCGCGCGCAGCTGCGCCACCACCTCGTCCACCAACGGCTCGGCGACCGGTCCCGGCGCGGCGGCGTTCCAGGTCGGGCGGCGCCCCTTGCGGGCGTCACCGTAGAGAGTGAACTGCGAGATCACCAGCAACGGCCCGCCGACATCGGAACAGGACTTCTCGTCGGGCAGGATGCGCAGGCTCCACAATTTGCGTGCGAGCTGTGCCGCCTTCTCCTTGGTGTCGTCGTGCGTGACCCCCACCAGCACGCACAACCCCGGACCGGCGATCTCGCCGACCGTCTCGCCGTCCACCACGACCTTCGCTTCGCTCACCCGCTGGGCCACCGCTCGCATGACCCCATTCTCCCGGGCGGGAAGGGGCGCGCGGCACCAGGGCCGTACGCCCGCTTGGGCTCACGTACAACTGTCCGGGGCGGCCGTTCGGGTGCAGGTGCCTGCGGGACGCAGGTAGTCGGTGGCACGATCGAGATCTGCCCGACGTGGGGGACGAGGGGACGGACAGAGATGAAGCACACCGTTACGACAGGTACCACCGGGACGGCGGAAGGCGAACGCATGCTCAAGGCACCGGGCCCGCGCTCCCCGTTCTCCGACGCGCCGCAGCCCGACTTCGCGGGGCTCACCCTCGACGGCCTGCGCACCGCGCGCCGCGAAGCGCAACTGGAGGAGGCCGACCTGTCCTACCTCCGGCGGCTGCTGCAGGGCCGCATCGACATCCTGCGTGCCGAACTCGCCCGCCGCACCGCCCCCGACGCGCCCGTGCTGGACCGGCTCTCGGAGATCCTCACCGACACCCCGTCCCGGCACCGCACCTCCGCCCGGCACGTCACCCTGCGCACCCCGCGCAGCGAGCGGTACCGGCAGCTCGCCGAGGAGATGCTCGCCGAGGTCGAGCTCTCCGACCTGGAGGCCCGCACCGACCAGGAGCTGCACGACGCGATGGGGCGGCTGGTCCGCCACGAGCAGCAGGTCTCGCGCTGCCGGCACTCGCTGCAGCGCACCGTCGACGGATGCAGCACCGAGATCGCCCGGCGCTACCGCGCGGGCGAGGCGCGGATCGAGGATCTGCTGTCGGGCGACTGAGAGCTCCGCGGAGAAACGTGCGGGGAAACCCGCGGAAAAAGGGGATGCGCGAAGGAGCGACGCGCCCCTACCGTGCGGAACATGAGCCTTGAGGTCCGCACGCTCGAAGCATCCGACTTCGCCGGCTGGCTGCGCGCCACCCGCCTCGGTTTCCACCGTCCCGCCACCGTCAGCGACCGGGAGATCGAGCTCCGGCGCCCGTACACGGACCTCGCGCGCACCCAGGGCGCGTTCGACGACGGCCGCTGCGTGGCCACGTTCCGCAGCATGCCGCGCGACCTCACCGTGCCCGGCGGCGCCGTACTGCCCGCAAGTGCGATCACCAACGTCACCGTCTCGGCCACGCACCGCCGCCGCGGCGTCGCCTCCCGCATGATGGCCGACGAACTGGCCGCCACCGCCGAACGCGGCGAACCGCTCGCGATCCTCATCGCCGCCGAATACCCGATCTACGGCCGCTTCGGCTTCGGCCCCGCGGCCGGCGTCACCGAGTGGCACGTCGACACCGCGCGCGCCGGCCTGCGCCCGCCGGGCGACGACGAGGACGGCCGCGTGGAACTCGTCGACCCCGCCGACGTCCTCAAGTCCGGCCCGGAACTGCACGAGCGGGTACGGGTGCAGGCTCCCGGCTCGATCAACCGCAACGACCGCTGGTGGGAGAGTTTCACCGGCAAGGTCCAGACCTCGGACGACCCCTGGAAGGAACCGATCTTCGCCTTCTACCGGGACTCCTCCGGCCGCGTCGACGGCCTGGCCGCGTACACCGTCGCCGACAAGTGGCACGGCATGTACCCGGAGGCCCCCCTGGAGATCAAGAACCTCATAGCCGCCACCCCGGCCGCCGAGCGGGCCCTGTGGCGCTACCTGCTCTCGGTCGACTGGGTCTCCACCGTGCGCACGGGCTTCCGCGCCCACGACGACGTCATGCCGCTGCTGCTCGCGGACCGGCGTGCCGCCCGGGTCGACAACAGCTCCGACTTCCTGTGGCTGCGCTTCGTGGACGTGCCCCGCGCGCTGTCCGCCCGCACCTACGCCGCTCCGGGCGCCGTCGTCCTCGACGTCATCGACCCGTACGGCTACGCCGCGGGCCGTTTCCGCCTCGAAGCCGCCCCCGACGGCACCGCCATCGCCGAGGCGGCCCCCTCCGCCGCCCCGGACCTCACCCTCACCGCCGCCGACCTCGCCGCCCTCTACCTCGGCGACGAGTCCGCGGTCCGCCTCGCCACCGTCGGCCAGGTCACCGAATCCCACCCGGGCACGGCGGCCCGGGTGGACGCGCTGTTCCGTACCTCGCGCAAGCCGTGGGCGATCGACGGCTTCTGACGGGTCAGCGGCCGCTGTACGAGACGAGGATCAGCAGTACCAGCACCCCGCCCACGCACATCGCGTAGCTCGACCGCGCCTTCGCCCCGGCCGCCACCAGTACGACACCCAGCCCCATCAACGGGCCGAACTGCCACCCGAGGTACTCCTCGACGATTGCCGCCATCACGTGACTCCACAGCATGACCCACCCCTTTCCAAGGCGGCCGCCGAACGGCGCGGGCCCCGCTGCCGCTGCCCCTAGCGGGTCAGCAGCAGCGCGATCACCACGAGTCCGACACAGGTGACTGTCGTGTTCCGGGCCTTGTGGCCCACCGTGAACATCCCGAAGGCGAGGGCGCCGGCCGCGCCGTACCGCCACTGGAACAGTTGCTCGAACGCGAAGGCGCACAGAGCGAGAGCGGGCATTGCGGATCACTCCTTTGTGGCGCGCTGTTTCGCGCGTCCCGCGTGGCGCGGGACGGCAGCGGAAGAGGACGCGAAGATCAGGGGGGACGAAAGAGCGGAAGATCCAGAAGCGTGCGAGCGAGCCAGTCCATGCGGCGCTGCACCATCACCCGCGGCCATTCCCGTCACATCGTCGGGCCGGGACGCCGCGGTCCCCGTGGGGTCAACTGCTCCAACTTGTCTGCCAGCCGGAGCAGTTGACTGCGGTCATGTCTAGGTTGTTCCCGATGACTACAGGTCCATAAACTCACCGCAGTCAACTCCACTTGCCTGACCGGAAGATGTAGGCTGCTTGCGTGAACGGCGAGCGCACAACCGGTGGAGCCAGGCGCGAATGGGAGCGCGTGGCCGATTCGCTGCGTCACCAGATCGTGGCCGGTGAGATTGCCGTCGGCGATCAACTCCCCACCCAGGCTGAGCTGGTAGATGAGTTCGGTCTAGCCCGGGCCACAGTCCAGAGGGCGCTCAAGGAGCTCCAGGACGAGGGTTACGTAGAGTCAATCCAAGGCAAGGGAGTCTTCGCCCGAAACTGGCGCAACCAGACACCGGCACATGCCAACGGCGTGGCTCATCGACCAGATTCGGCCAGTGTCGAGCTTGATGACGCCATCGCGGAGGCGTTCGAGGCGGAGCACATCACGATCGACGCCTACTGCCTGACGAGCGAGTCCCTGAACGCGGCCCTCAGCCGTCCGGTCGGCCGGATCCTACGAGGCGACCTGACCCCCTCCTCGATCACGGTCCGGCTGTTGCTGCCCAGCCCCGACGCCCTGCTGGCCATCCCGCGAAATGTCTCGGACCGAGATGATGCGCGCCCCAGGCGCCGTCTGGCAGGCTTGATAGATCTCCAGGCACGCGTCTTGCACAACCTGTTGGGTGATCTGGAGAACCGCGGGTTGGCCACGGTGGTGATCGAAACCAAGACGGTTCCGATCACCCCCATGACCAAGATCTACCTGCTGAACGGGGATCAAGGGCTGACGGGCTACTACTCGGTGGCGCCCAACAACGTCGTCCTGGATGACGGGACAACCCTGTCCATCTACGACGTCCTCGGTGTCGGAGCGAAGCTCTACCCTCAGGGGTCCCTCCAACTTGAGGAGTGTCGGCGGTGGTTCGACTCACTGTGGAACACAATCGCCGAATCGGTGTGACACTCACTGAATGGCTTCGACAGATCCCAAGCGGCTCCTGAACCGACTGCGAGGCGTCAAGGTCGTCCTGTTCGACTTTGATGGGCCGCTTTGTGACCTGTTCGCCGAGTACAGTGCCGCGGCGGTAGCCGAACACATGAAGGGGTTCCTCGCGGACAAGGGCTGTCTGCTACGGCAATTCGAGGCGTACACGGACACGCACCAACTGCTCCTCGATGTGGCCGCGGCCGGCGTTCCCGCGGAGATAGTCAAGGGCCTCGATGGCGTTCTTGTCGACGCGGAGCGGCAGGCGGCAAAGGTGGCGCGACCCATCCAAGGGGCCGCCGAGCTCATACGTGGGCTGGCCGCAATGGATCGGCCCATGGCGATCACGACCAACAATTCTCCGGCCTCGGTCCAGGTCTACTTGAAGGAACACGGGCTGGAGCGGGAGTTCAGCGGAAGAATCTTCGGCCGGGGTGACTCGCCGGAAGAAATGAAGCCGCACCCCGCATGTCTACGCGCGGCGATGAAGGAACTCGGATGGGAATCTACCCCGGGCAATTGCCTCATGATCGGTGATTCCTGGCGAGACCTGGAGGCCGCACGCAAGGCGCACGTCAAGTTTCTGGCATATGCCGGTCTCGGGGACCGTTACCAGCAGCGGGTCGACGCTCTGCTGGAGGCGAGAGCGGATTTGCTGGTCAGGGACATGTGGGAGTTGGTGGAAGCTTTCTCCAATGCGGGCCTCAGCCGGAGAGGCGCTCCCGTAGGTGAGTAGGCGCATCGAAATGCGATTGACACGCTAAGGGTTTCGATGTGCGTCTTCCAGGAAAAGCGCGTAGGCTCGCGGGCACATCACGCGTCATCAAGTGGTGATGCCCCATTGGCGAGCGCTCAAACGGTCGGTGCAAGTTGACGGATACGGTTGTGGCCAAGGATGCCCCGCGTGACGCTGCCATGCGCACGCGGCGCGATGACGGTCTGCAGTCCGATTCCGCCGACACGCCTGATGACGATCTCCCTGAACCATGTAGCCGCCCGGAGGGCCGGGGCGCCCCGGCTCCGGCGGGGGCGGACAGCCTGACCCGTCCACCCATGTACGGGCGACTGCATGAGTCCTTCGTCAGGTGGCACTACGCGCGGAAGAGGCACCATCCGGACTCCGTCTTCCTGGCGGGGCATCACAACTCCAACCATGTGGTGCCGATGGCTCGACCGCTCGCTTGGGTAATGCCCACCCCGGCGGATCGGACGGCGCGCGTCAAACTGAGGGTCCCCCTCGACACTCCCATGGTCGTGATGCGCACGTGGCAGGACGAGGCCGCGGTACTCGCCGCGCTCGAGCGGTTGAGCCCTGAGCCTGTTTTCGCCACCCCGCGTTGCCTGGTCACCTTCGAGGGCGCGTCGCTGCACAGGTTCGAACCGGGAACCGCACTGTCGGAGGTCTCGGAGCCGGGCGCACCCCTGGGTGAGGACATGCTCCGCAAGTTGGCGGAGGTCTTCGCACGCACGGCCGTTGTCGGACCGGATCAACTGCCGCCGCTTCCCGCCGACTGGCCGACGGATCACAAGAACAGCGACGCTTTCCTTGACCACCTCGTCCATCACGCCGAACACGAGGTGCACCGGCGTCACCGCCCCGAGTTCGGGAGCCTCTTCGACGCACTCGGCGTTCCGGATGATGCGCTGGCCCGCTTTCGCGCGAAAGTGAGCCTGCGTACACGGGAGTTGCAGCGCAGGCAGTACGCCCTGCTGCACACCGACCTCCATCGGGACAACATCGTGGTGCTGGAGGACGAAGGCCTTTTCATCCTGGACTGGGAGCTCGCCACCTACGGCGACCCTCTGCACGACTTGGCCACGCACCTGGTGCGGATGCAGTACACCGACGACGAGCGCGAACTCATGAAGGGCATCTGGGAGGAGACGCTCGTCCGGCGCGGCTGTTCGGCGATGACCGCGGGGATGGACACCGACCTGCAGGCCTATCTGGACTTCGAGTACGCGCAGTCGGTCTTCGCCGATGTCGTGAGGGCGGCGGTGCGCCTCGGCACAGAGCCGGGCAACCCGGACCTCGAGCACTCCGCCGGCATGGTCCGCCGTGCGCTGGAACGGGCGAGGGAACCGATCGGACTGGACTCTGTGCCCACAGAAGGCGAGATCGAGAGCGCGCTGGTCGACTGGCATACGCTGCGGTATCCGGAGCGCCGCCGGAGGTGGATCTTCACGGTTTGGGCGGCCCGTAACCGGGCCGGTGCGCGCTGACACGACGGGCCGGGGGACCGACCGGGAACTGCGGGCTTCGCTGAGCCGGGTGACCTGCGTTCTGTTCGACTTCGACGGCCCTCTCGCGGACCTGTTCGCCGACCGTCCGGCGGTCCGGGTGGCCGAGACGCTCAGGCAACGGGCGCAGAAACTGGGGGTGCCCGCCGGCGTGCTCCGGGGCGTGCGCGATCCCTTGCTGGTGCTGAGGAAGGCCGCCTGGCACGGTGCCACCAACGTCATCCGTGAGCTGCAGGAACTGCTCGCCGACGAGGAGACGCAGGCCGCGCGGTCGGCCCGCCCGACGCCGCACGCGGACGGGTTGGTGCGATCGCTGGTCGCCAGTGGCCGGCAGGTGGCGGTCACCACCAACAATTCCGCCAGGGCGGCAACCGTCTTTCTGAAGGAGCGTGGCCTCTCACGGTTCTTCGACCAGCACATCCATGGGCGGGCAGCCGATCCGACGCTGCTGAAGCCCGATCCGGACTGCTTGACCCGCGCCATGACATCCACCGGCACGGAGCCGGCCGAGTGCCTGATGATCGGCGACTCGGTGAGCGATCTGGAGGCTGCGGGCAAGGCGGGCGTGAGTTTCGTCGGCTACGCGCGCTCGCCGCACAAGATGGTGGCTTTGCGTGATGCGGGTGCGGTCCATGTCGTGGGGTCCCTGGAGGTCCTGGCGGACCTGGTGCGGCTTCAGAACTCCCACCCCGTCCAGTGCGCCGGCTCAGGGTGACGAAGGGCCATCGTGCAGCGCTGCTAATCCGTGGGGTGAAGGACATTTAACTGGACCTTGAGGGTCCGGTGGCCCACGCTCGGTCCCATGGGGATTCACATACCGCTGATCACGCCCTTCGACGTCGACGGCAGTGTGGACGCCGCCGCGCTGGAGCGGCTGGCGAACGAGGTGCTGGACGACGGGGCCGAGGGGCTGGTCGCGCTGGGGACGACCGCGGAGGTGGCGACGCTCGACGAGGGCGAGAAGGCGCTCGTGCGGGAGACCGTGGGGCGGGTGTGCCGGGGGCGGGGGGCGCGGTTCACGGTGGGGGCCGGGGGTGCGGACACGCGGCGGGCGGCGGAGGAACTGCGGGGGCTGGAGGCGGACGCCGCGCTCGTGACCGTGCCGGCGTTCGTGCGACCCTCGGAGGACGGAGTGGTCGCGCACTTCGAGGCGCTGGCCGAGGCCTCGGCCGTACCGCTGGTCGTCTACAACATCCCGTACCGCACCGGACGCACCCTGAGTGCGGACACCGTGCGCCGGATCGCGGCCATCGACGGGGTCCACGGCTTCAAGCACGCCGTCGGGGGCATCGACCAGGACACCGTCCTTCTGGTGCGGGATGTGGAGCTGTACGCGGGGGACGACGTCTTCGCCCCCGCACTGCTGGCGCTCGGCGCCGCCGGGGCGATCCTGGCCTCGGCGCACCTGGCCACCGCGCAGTGGGTGGAACTGGCCCGTTTCCACGATCCGGAACGCGGGCATGCGCTCGCGAGGCTCGCCGCCGCCTGCTTCGCCGAGCCGAACCCCACGGTGACCAAGGCGGTACTGCACGCCCAAGGACGCATCCCCACCCCCGCGGTCCGGCTGCCGCTGCTGCCGGCCGGACGGCCGGCGCTTGAGACGGCCCTCCGGGCACTGGCCGCGGCGGGGGATACTCGGGACAGTACGTACGCACTGATCGGAGAGACCGGATGAGGATCGGAATCGTCGGAGCCACCGGCCAGGTCGGCGGCGTCATGCTCAAGGTGCTGGCCGAGCGTGACTTCCCGGTGGAGCGGCTGCGGCTGTTCGCGTCGGCCCGTTCGGCGGGGCGCACGCTGCCGTGGAAGGACGGCGAGATCACCATCGAGGACGCGGCGACAGCCGACTACGCGGGTCTCGACATCGTCCTGTTCTCCGCGGGCGGTGCCACCTCCAAGGCGCTCGCTCCCAAGGTCGCCGCCGCGGGTGCCGTCGTGATCGACAACTCCTCCGCCTGGCGCATGGACCCCGAGGTCCCGCTCGTGGTGTCCGAGGTCAACCCGCACGCGATCGCCGACCGGCCCAAGGGCATCATCGCCAACCCGAACTGCACCACGATGGCCGCGATGCCGGTGCTGCGCCCGCTGCACGACGAGGCGGGGCTGACCGCGCTGGTCGCCACCACCTACCAGGCGGTCTCGGGTTCCGGTCTGGCCGGTGTCGCCGAGCTCGACGGGCAGATCCGCAAGGTCGCCGACCGGGCGGCCGGGCTGACCTTCGACGGCGCGGCCGTGGAGTTCCCCGAGCCCGCGGTGTACCAGCGGCCCATCGCCTTCAACGTCGTCCCGCTGGCCGGGAAGATCGTCGACGACGGCCGCTTCGAGACCGACGAGGAGCAGAAGCTCCGCAACGAGTCCCGCAAGATCCTGGAGATCCCGGAGCTGAAGGTGTCCGGCACCTGCGTGCGCGTCCCGGTCTTCTCCGGGCACTCGCTGCAGGTCAACGCCCGCTTCGCGCGCCCGATCAGCGTGGAGCGCGCCTACGAGCTGCTGGCTCAGGCACCCGGCGTGGAGCTGTCGGAGATCCCGACCCCGCAGCAGGCGGCCGGCAAGGACCCCTCCTACGTGGGCCGCATCCGCGCCGACGAGACCGTCGAGCACGGCCTCGCGCTCTTCCTGTCCAACGACAACCTCCGCAAGGGCGCCGCGCTCAACGCCGTCCAGCTCGCCGAGCTGGTCGCGGCGGAGCTGCGCGGCTGACGGGCCAGATTCCCGCGTCGTCCGATGCCCCGGCCATGTGCCGGGGCATCGGGCGTTCCCGGGCCTGGGGGCGCTTGACCCTGACACCGTGTGAGGCCCTGAACTGAGGACATCATGTTCGGCATCGGAGACTTCGCCAGGCACGGCCGCGTATCGGTCCGCATGCTGCGTCACTACGACGCCATCGGACTGCTGCGCCCCGACCGTGTCGACCCCGCCAGCGGATACCGCTACTACGCCGCGGGGCAGCTCGCCCGGCTCAACCGGATCATCGCGCTCAAGGACCTCGGCTTCACCCTCGAACAGGTGCGGGCGATCCTCGACGAGAAGGTCGGCGCCGACGAGCTGCGCGGCATGCTGCGGCTGCGCCGCGCCGAACTCGCGGCGGCGATCGCCGCGGACGCGGCACGGCTGGCGGGTGTCGAGGCGAGGCTTCGAACCATCGAGAGCGAGGGACGGATGTCTTCCGACGACGTGGTCGTCAAGCGGGTGCCCGCCGTACGGCTGGCCGAACTCACCGCGACGGCGGCCGGGTTCGAGCCGGCGCAGATCGGCCCGGTGATCCAGCCGCTGTACGACGAGCTGTGCCGCCGCCTGGAGGCGGCGGGGGTGCGGCCGGTGGGGCCGAGCGTGGCCCATTACGAGGACGCGCCCGAGGGCGAGGGCGCGATCGTGGTGCACGCCGGGCTCCAGGTGGACGTGGACCCCGGCGCCGGGTACGACTTCGCGGTCGTGGACCTGCCCGCGATCGAGAGCGCGGCGACGATCGTGCACCGCGGGTCCATGGACGACGTCCTGCGCACCGAGCAGACGCTCGCCCGCTGGATCGACGCCCACGACCACCGCTCCACCGGCTATCCCCGCGAGTTCTACCTGGAGGCCGGCGGCCACCCCGACACCTGGGTGACGGAACTGCAGCAGCCGCTGGCCCCCGGGGACTGATCCACCGGCACCGGCCGGCGGCCGGTCAGCCCATCGGCCGGCCCTCGCGCGCCGCGAGGTCGACCAGTTCGAAGGCCGTCCGGCCGTCCAGGGACTCGCGGATGATGTCCGCGTGCCCGGCGTGCCGGGCGGTCTCCTCGATCAGGTGGAGCAGGATCCAGCGGGCGCTGACCTTCATGCCCGGCGGGTTCCACGGCGCGTCGGGCAGGGCGACGGTGTCTTCCAGGCCGGGGAGGGCGAGGACGGCCGCCTCGGTCTCCCGGGCGATCCTCGCCCAAACGTCCAACTGGCCCGCCAGCGTCTCGCCTTCCAGCAGCCGGAAGCCGTTGACGTAGTCCTCCTCGCTGCCCGCCTTCTCCGCGCGGCCGAGCAGCACGCCCTGCACCCAGACCTCCTCGGTGCGGGCGACGTGCTTGACCAGCCCGGCGAGGTTCATCGCGCTGGCGCTCGGCCGTGCCGCGGCCTGTTCGTCGTCCAGTCCCAGCACGGCCCGGCGCAGGCCGGCGCGCTGCGACTCCAGGTAGGCCAGCAGCGCGTCCCGCTCGTCCGTCTCGTTGCGAACCACCGTCGGCATCGTGCACCCCTTGTCCGTTTGTCCGTCGTTCGCCGGTGTTCCGGCGTCCTCTTGCGTCGTCGGCTTACGTATTCGACGGTACGGAGCGATGCGGTCAGGTCCGGTCCGCAATGCCGAAGGCGCCCTCGGACAGCACGGGGACGACGTCGGAGGCGTCGATCTCGGTGGCGACGGCGACGTCCTCCGCGTAGTCGCCCCCGGACAGTTCCCGTCCCGAGGCGCACGCGGCCACCGCCGCGGCGGGTTGCGGGGTGGCGGCCCACAGGGCCGCGGCGGCGCTCGCCTCCGGGGACGGGGTGGCCCGCGGTGCCCGGGCGCACAGCGCGGCGACGACCGCCCCGGCCCCGAGCAGGTCCTCCAGTGCCGGGCGCAGGCTCCCGTCCGGCCACCGCTCCCCGGCCGGGATCACCGCGACCGGTCGCTCCGCGGTGCCGTATCCGTGCCGCGCGAGCCAGGCGCCGGCCGCCGCCGCGTTGCGCAGACAGCCGGCGACCACCGTCGCGCCCTCCACCGCCGCCGCGGCGATGGCCGAACCGTTCGGCGACGGCAGCACCAGCCGTTCCGTGCGCGGCGCCCGCCGCAGCCCGGCCGGCGACAGCGACCACGGCTGCCCGGCGGTCACCTCGTGCCGCCCCACCGCCAGCCGCGCTCCCACGCGGTCCGCGTACTCCCGGGCCGAGGCGTCCCGCCAGGCGTACGGGTGCACCCGTGCCCCGGCCTCCACCGCCACCGACACCGCCGTCGTGAAGGACAGCACGTCCACGACGACCAGGCCCGCGACCTCCGGCCCCAGCCGCCGCGCGCCCTCAGGCCCCCACTCCAGCCGGACCCCGTGCCCGGACTGCAGCCGCCAAGCGCCGTCGTTCACGGGGCGATCGGGTCGTCGGCCGGGGCCGGGGCGAGGCCGTCTGCGACGAGGCCGGCGAAGACGGCCTTGCCGAGGGTCTGCACGGCGGACTGGGGGCGGACCATGACCGTGAACTCCTTGACGCGGCCCGCGTCGTCGAAGTGCAGGAGGTCGATGCCGTGGATCTCCTTGCCGCCGACGGTGGCGCGGAAGAGCAGGATCTCCGAGGGCGCGTCGCCGCCGTCGCCGCTGGTGGCCGAGGTGCCGTCGAGGCGGCCGATGTAGCGGAAGTCCTCGAAGGTGCGCAGCAGGACGCCGAAGAGGCCGAGCACCATGGGCTTGCCCTCGAAGGGCGTGAACGTGACCGGGCTGTAGAACCGGATGTCGTCGGTGAAGAGGTCGTCGAGCCCGGAGAGGTCACGGGTCTCCACGGCGGTGCGGAAGCGGTCCGTGGTGGTGGTCGTCATGGGCCAGCCGCCTTCCCGGGGTCACGGCCCCGGCCATGGGATTGATTAGTCAGTTTCATGACTATCACGCGCGCGGCCCCGGCGGACAGGCTCAGGACCGCCCGGCCCGTGGGCGGCCGTCCCCGGCGGCCGTCACATCCCCTTAACGAGACTTTTGCAAGCACTGTGCTTGCAAAAGTTAGCACCGCGGGGCATGCTCGAAGACATGGCTTCACTGAACGTCGGCAACCTCGGTGAGTATCTGCGGGAGCAGCGCCGCAACGCGAAGCTCTCGCTGCGCCAGCTCGCCGATGCCGCGGGGGTGTCCAACCCCTACCTCAGCCAGATCGAGCGCGGGCTGCGCAAGCCCAGTGCCGACATCCTGCAGCAACTGGCCAAGGCGCTGCGCATCTCCGCCGAGACCCTGTATGTGCAGGCGGGGATCCTCGACGAGCGGGACCAGGGCGACGGCCGCGAGGTCCGTACCGCCATCCTGTCCGACACGGCGATCAACGAGAAGCAGAAGCAGGTCCTGCTCCAGATCTACGAGTCGTTCCGCAGGGAGAGCGCCACGGTGGAGGAAGCTCAGGACGAGCAGTCCGCCGCACCGCGCGAGCGCGCGGCGAAGAAGGCGGCGGCGCAAGAGGCTGTCGCCGTGCTGAAGCCGAAGACGACCGCCGGACCGGACGACGGGGGCGGCGGCGACGATGCCGCGGCCGCCGAGTGACCGGCGGACTCAACAGACGTACACGTCACCATCCTCATACGGGAGAAACCCTCATGGCGATCACCGACGACCTGGTCAAGACCCTCAAGGACCCGACCCCGCTCTACGCGCTGGCCGGGACCGCCGATCTCGCGGCCGAGAAGCTGAAGGAGGTCCCGCCGCTGATCGACAAGCTCCGCAGCGAGGCCCCGGAGCGGATCGAGAAGATCCGCGGCACCGACCCCAAGGCCGTGCAGGAGAAGGTGACCGCGCAGGCCAAGGGCGCGCAGACCAGGGCGCAGGCCAAGGTCAACGAGCTCTTCGGCAGCATCGACACCGATCTGCGCAAGCTGCGCGACTCCGCGCAGGACTTCGCGCTGCAGCAGGTGGGCCGCGCCGCCGAGTACGCGGTCCGCGCCAAGGAGACCTACGACGGCCTGGCCGAGCGCGGCAAGGACGCGGTCGCGACCTGGCGCGGCGAGGCCGCCGACCAGGTCGAGGACATCGCGGTCGCGATCGAGGGCGAGCCGGAGCCGCGTCCGGCGGCGCAGCCCGCCCCGGCCCCGGCGCCCGCCCCCACGCAGAACGGCGTGCCCGCCCCGGCCGCGGCCCCGGCCGACGACCGGTCCGCCTCGGCGAAGAAGCCGGCCCAGGCGAAGAAGCCGGCCCCCGCCGCCCGGAAGAGCGTCCCCGGCAAGCCGGCCTCCTGAGGCTCGCGCACTCCCGCGCACACCCGCGCACGCTGTGCGCGTGGCGCGCACTTCGGGCCGGGCACGCATCGCGTGCCCGGCCCTCCCCATGGCGCTTCGCACAGGGGGGCGCCCCCACCTTGCCCGGCCGGGTACCGTGGGAGCCCACGACCGGAGGTGGACGGCAATGCTGGTGCAGGGCTTCTACAACTTTCTGGGCTGGATCTCCCTGGCCTTGCTGGTCTTCGCGCTGTTCGCGCTGGTCGACGCCGCCATCCGGCGCGACGACGCCTACCGGGCGGCGTCCAAGAACACCAAGGCCTTCTGGCTGATCGTCCTGGCCCTCGCGGCGGCGTTGATCGCGTTCCTGCCGATCACGTCGTTCCTGCCGGTCATCGGCCTGATCGCGGTGATCGTCTACACGGTGGACGTGCGGCCCGCCCTCAAGCAGATCTCCGGGCCGCGGCGTCGCGGCGGCAGCAGCAGCGACGGCCCGTACGGACCGTTCAACCGCTGAGCCCGCGGGGGTTGTCGACCCCCTCCGCGATCAGGAGCCGGACTCCAGCAGCAGCAGCGCGACGTCGTCCGTCAGCTCTTCGCCGTTGAGTTCGCGTACCTCGGTGACGGCCGCGTCCAGCAGTTCCTCGCCGCCGAGCCCGGCCGCCAGCTGCCGGCCGATGAGTTCGACCATGCCCTCCTGGCCGAGCCGCTGCGGGCCCTGGCCGATCCGGCCCTCGATGAGCCCGTCGGTGTAGAGCATCAGGCTCCACGACTCGCCGAGTTCGATCCGCGCCCGCTCCCAGCCCGAGGTGCCGGGCAGCAGGCCGAGCGCGGGGCCGCCGTGCTCGTACGGCAGCAACTGCGGAGCCATCCCGGACAGCGAGACCAGCGGGGCGGGGTGCCCGGCCAGATAGAGGTCGGCGGAGCGCCCGTCCGCGGCGATGTCGACCTGGCAGAGGGTCGCGAAGATCTCCTCGTCGGGGCGCTCGTGCTCCAGCACCTGCTGCAGCGTGCAGAGCAGGACGTCGCCGCAGAGCCCGGCGAACGTCAGCGCGCGCCAGGCGATGCGCAGTTCCACACCGAGAGCGGCCTCGTCCGGGCCGTGGCCGCAGACGTCGCCGATCATGGCGTGCACGGTGCCGTCGGGGGTGCGCACGGTGTCGTAGAAGTCGCCGCCCAGCAGGGCGCGGCTGCGGCCGGGCCGGTAGTGCGCCGCGAAGCGCAGGTCGGCGCCCTGCAGCAGCGGGGTCGGCAGCAGGCCGCGCTCCAGGCGTGAGTTCTCCTGCGCGAGCAGCCGGGTCTCGGTGAGCTGGCGCTGCGCGACGTCGGCACGCTTGCGTTCCACCGCGTAGCGGATGGCCCGGGTCAGGTGGGTGGGCTCCAGGTCGGCCGGGGTGAGCTGGTCCTGGGCGCCGACGCGGACCGCCTCGGCGGCGAGCGCGGTGTCGGTGTCGGTGCCCGCGGTGAGGACCAGCACGGCGGTCTGCGGCGCCAGCCGCAGCAGCTGCCGCAGGCCGTCGAGGCCCGCGGCGGTGTCCGGTCCGAGCTCCAGCAGGATGCAATTGACGTCGTCGCGCAACAGCCGCTCGGCCTCGGTCAGATTGCGGGCGCGGCGGATGCGGACGCGGGTCCCGGAGACGTCCAGGAGGTCGGGGACGGTAAAGGTGCCGGTGGGGTCCTCACCGATGACGAGCAGCGTCAGGGCAGTGGAGGTCCGGCCCTCGGCGGGCAGCACTTCCTGGCGCGGCCCCGGCACGGTGGCGAACCGGTCGGTTCGCGGTTCGGTCGCGGGCATCGGCGACATCGGGCAATTCCTTCCCTCCCCCCGAGGGCAACGTCCCGGAGCGGTGATCCCACGGTCGGCTCCGAGCACACTGAAGGGCGACCATAGCGGTACCTCCTGTCCGCCGGGGAGGGCCTGCAGGTAAACCGCCCGTGTCATATGCGCCCGCGAGCTGGGGATTTCGGCTTTCGAGGGGCGAATCGGACATGAGCAACGTCACGTCCGGCGGGATGCGGAGTGGCGCTCGTCACGCGGGTTATGTCATGCGTCGCAGGTCACCTGTGGTCCGGGCGTGGGGCCGGGGCGTGGGGCGCCGGGCGCATCGCGTCCACAGGGGTGTGGACGAATGCGCCGCCACCGTCGCGGCGAGGCGCCGTCCGCGGCCTTGCCGAACCCGCTCCGGGCCACCGGGGGCGCCCGGACGACAGCTCCTCGTGGGAGCCGGAACGCTTCCGCATGACTGACGGAACGTCACCTGCCCGTTCCGGCGGAACCCCGGCGATCAGCCGGAGGCGGGGGCCAACGCCTCCCAGCGCACGGTGACTTCGCCCTGCCGCCAGCGCGCGGCGGTGTCCGTCACCGGCCAGCCGCCCGGACCGGCCAGGCTCCCGACCGCCCGGATCCAGCGCTGCCGCGCGCCCAGCGAAGCGAAGGGCGCGGCAGCCGCCCATGCGCGGTCGAAGTCGGTGAGGAACGCGTGCACCGGCTCCCCCGGCACATTGCGGTGGATCAGCACCTTCGGCAGCCGTTCGGCCAGGTCGGAGGGGCGCTCCAGGGAACCGAGCCGGGTCGCGAACGTCACCGTGCGCGGGCCCTCCGGGCCGATCGCCACCCACACGTGGCGGCGGCCGATCTCGTCGCAGGTGCCCTCCACCAGCAGCCCGTCCGGGGCGAGCCGGGAACGCAGCCGGTCCCACACCTCCGCGACCCGCTCCTCGTCGTACTGCCGCAGCACATTCGCCGCCCTGATCAGCACGGGCCTGCGATCGCCGGGCAGCGGCACCTCGAAGCCGCCGTGCGCGAACGACAGCCCCTCGCGTGCGTACGGGGCCGCGGCCTCGACCCGCCCGGGGTCGATCTCGATGCCCACGACCTCGGTGTCCGCGCGTACCGTCCGCAACCGCTGCAGCAGCTCCAGAGCCGTCCACGGTGCCGCGCCGTACCCCAGGTCCACGGCGAGCGGATCCGCCGCGCGGCGGAGCGCGGCCCCGTGCGCCGCCGCGATCCACCGGTCCATGCGACGCAGGCGGTTCGGATTGGTCGTCCCCCGTGTCACTTCCCCGACCGGCCGCCTCGCTCGCATGCGCCGAGCCTATGCGAGCCCCGCCGCCCCCTGTGGCGGGCGCCCGAGGCGGGAGGCGTGCGGCGGCGTCGGCCGGGCAGCATCCCCGATGGCCCGGGTCCAGGCCGGGTCACACTTTGGCAAAGCGGAAATGGATCTCGGCTACTGACTGGTTGTACAGGTTCGGGGCCGGTTCGCGGGCAAGCGGCGGCGGCCCGCCCTGAGAACGACAAGGAGGCACGGCGACGTGAGCCAGTACGTGGCGAGGGTCCTGACCGGTGGTGCGCACCGCCGGCTGCGCCGGCACGTCGGCGGGCGCCGGCCGCGGCGCGTGGCGATGCTCAGCGTGCACACGTCGCCGCTCCACCAGCCGGGCACCGGCGACGCGGGCGGCATGAACGTCTACATCGTGGAGCTGGCCAAGCGGCTCGCCGAGGACTCCGGCATCGAGGTGGAGATCTTCACCCGGGCCACCACGGCCGTGCTGCCGCCGTCCGTGGAGCTCGCGCCCGGCGTGCTGGTGCGCCATGTGGACGCCGGTCCCTACGAGGGCCTGGCCAAGGAGGACCTGCCGGCCCAGTTGTGCGCGTTCACGCACGGCGTGATGCTCGCCGAGGCCAGCCACCGCCAGGGCCACTACGACCTCGTGCACTCCCACTACTGGCTGTCCGGGCACGTCGGCTGGCTCGCCGCCGAGCGCTGGGGCGTCCCGCTGGTGCACGCGATGCACACGATGGCGAAGGTCAAGAACGCCTGCCTGGCCGAGGGCGACATGCCCGAGCCCACCGCCCGCGTGATCGGCGAGACGCAGATCGTGACGGCGGCCGACCGGCTGATCGCCAACACGGCCGAGGAGTCCGACGAGCTGATCCGGCACTACGACGCCGACCCCCGCAAGGTCGCCGTCGTCCACCCGGGGGTCAACCTCGACCGTTTCCGACCCGACCCACCGGGCGGTTCCGGCGGCCGCGCCGCCGCCCGGGCCCGGCTGGGGCTGCCGCAGGACGCGGTGATCCCGCTCTTCGCCGGGCGGATACAGCCCCTCAAGGCGCCGGACGTACTGCTGCATGCGGTGGCGATCCTGCTCGGCGAGGACCCGTCGCTGCGCGACCGGCTGGTGGTCCCGGTGGTCGGCGGCCCGAGCGGCAGCGGCCTTGCGAAGCCGGAACGGCTGCAGAAACTGGCGGCCCGGCTCGGCATCTCCGACCTCGTGCGGTTCCAGCCGCCGGTCGGTCAGGACCGGCTCGCCGACTGGTACCGGGCCGCGTCGGTGCTGGTCATGCCCTCCTACAGCGAGTCGTTCGGCCTGGTGGCCATCGAGGCGCAGGCCTGCGGCACGCCGGTGGTGGCGGCCCGGGTCGGCGGTCTGCCGGTGGCCGTCAAGGACGGGGAGACCGGCTTCCTCGTGCCCGGGCACGACCCGGCCGACTACGCCCGCGCGCTGCGCCGCTTCGTCGACCACCCGCAGCTGGTCGACACGATGGGCGAGGCCGCGGCCCGGCACGCCGAGTGCTTCGGCTGGGGCACGGCGGCGGCCAGGACCGCCGAGGTGTACGCGGGTGCGATGGCCGAGCGGCGGCGTCGCCTACGATCGCCGCATGGGTGAGCGGGAGCAGGCGGTGGCGCGGTCGGCGGTCGAGCAGGCGCTGAGGGAGGCCGAGCTCGACTGGGAGACCGGCGCGTCCGGCGAGTACGTCGTCAAGCTGCCCGGGACACGCAAGCTGTCCACCACCGTGGCGCTGGCCGTGGGCCGGCACACCCTCTCCGTCAACGCCTTCGTCGTGCGCCGCCCCGACGAGAACCACGAGGCCTTCTACCGCTGGCTGCTGGAGCGCAACACCCGGATGTACGGGGTGAGTTACGCGATCGACGGGCTCGGCGACGTCTATCTCGCGGGCCGTCTGCCGCTGGTCGCGGTCGTCCCCGAGGAGGTCGACCGGCTGCTCGGCGCGGTCGTCGAGCACGCGGACGGCGCCTTCAACACCCTTCTGGAGCTGGGCTTCGCGACGGCCATCCGCAAGGAGCACGCCTGGCGGACGGCGCGCGGGGAGTCGACCCGCAACCTGGAGGCGTTCACCCATCTGACCGGCAAGGCCGATCAGTAGCATCCGCGTCGCGGTGGTCGCAGCTGCCGCAGCCCGGTCGTGTGAGTGGACGGTGGAGCACGGGCCCCTCAGTGACCTGCCCTCAGTGGTCGGCCGTGGGCCCCGGCACGCGGTCCAGGGCCGGCGGCACCGACCCGACGGGCTCGGCCGGCCGCGTACGTTCCCGCAGCAGCAGCCAGTACCCGGCGCCCGCCACCGTGCCGACCACCGCGCACGCCCCCCACGCCACGCCGCCGCCCCAGCGGTCGAGCGCCACGCCGCCCAGCAGCGGCCCGGCGAAGGCCGCGGCGGGCCAGGCGATGGAGTACATGCCCTGGTAGCGGCCGCGGGCGTGCGTCGGGGAGAGGTCGGCCACCAGCGACATCGAGGCGGGCGCGTGCAGGATCTCGCCGATCGTCCACACCGCCACGGTGAAGGCGTAGAAGGCCACCGATCCGGCGAAGGCGGTCAGCCCGAAGCCCCAGCCCATCAGCACGGTGCCCGCGGTGAGCAGCGCCGCCCGGCTGCGGCCCTCGACCATGCGGGTCAGCGGGATCTGCAGCAGCACGATCAGCAGCCCGTTCAGGCCGATGACCAGGCCGTACTGGCTCGCGCTGAAGCCCTGCCTGCCCATGTCGACCGACAGCGTGGTCGAGCCCTGCTGGGTGACGGTGCCGAGCAGGAAGGTCAGTGCGACGAACGCCATGAAGCGGCGGTCGCGCAGCACGATGCCGAGGCCGGCCCGCGACGTCCCGGCCGCCGAGGCGGGGCCGGCCCCTGGCCCGCTCTCGGGCATCGTCTCCGGGACCTTCGCCCAGATCACCAGGGCGCACAGCAACGTCATCACGGCGCCGCCGAGGAACAGCCAGAAGTAGCCCTGCGACGCGATGAGCCCGGCCGCCGCCGAGGACACGCCGAAGCCGATGTTGATCGCCCAGTAGTTGAGCGAGAAGGCCCGCACCCGGTCCTTCGCGGGCACCATGTCCGCCATCATCGCCTGCACCGCCGGCCGTGAGGCACTGCTCGCCACGCCGAGCGCCGTCGCCACCGCCGCGATCGCCACCTGCCCGTTCACGTACGCCAGCGCCGCCGTCCCGGCCGCGGCGCCGAGCTGCGCCAGCAGCATCGTCGACCGCCGCCCGACCCGGTCGGTCAGCACGCCGCCGACGATCGCGCCGACCGCGCCGCCCAGGCCGTACAGCGAGGCCACCAGGCCCGCGTAGGTCGCGGAGTAACCGCGGTCCATCGTCAGGTACAGGGCGAGGAAGGTCACCACGAAGGCGCCGAGCCGGTTGATCAGCGTGCTGGTCCACAGCCACCAGAAGGTTCGGGGCAGCCCCGACACGGTCTCCCGTACGACTCGTACGACAGCGGGCACGGCGGCGACTCCTCGCGGTGATGGGCGTAATAGGCCGAGGCGGCCTGCGCAGCTTACATGTGCCCTCCGCGGGGGGCCAAGGGGTTTTCTCCTAGACTCCAGGCATGGCTGATGCTCCGTACAAGCTGATCCTCCTCCGCCACGGCGAGAGCGAATGGAACGCGAAGAACCTCTTCACCGGATGGGTTGACGTCAACCTCAACGAGAAGGGCGAGAAGGAGGCGGTCCGGGGCGGCGAGCTGCTGGCGGACGCCGGTCTGCTCCCCGACGTCGTCCACACCTCCCTCCAGAAGCGCGCGATCCGCACCGCGCAGCTGGCCCTCGAGGCCGCCGACCGGCACTGGATCCCCGTCCACCGCAGCTGGCGCCTCAACGAGCGCCACTACGGCGCCCTCCAGGGCAAGGACAAGGCGCAGACCCTCGCCGAGTTCGGCGAGGAGCAGTTCATGCTCTGGCGCCGCTCCTACGACACCCCGCCGCCGCCGATCGCCGACGACAGCGAGTTCTCGCAGGCCGGCGACGCGCGCTACGCCTCCATCCCCCCGGAGCTGCGCCCGCGCACGGAGTGCCTGAAGGACGTCGTGTCCCGCATGCTGCCGTACTGGTACGACGGCATCGTCCCGGACCTCCTCACCGGCCGCACGGTCCTCGTCGCCGCCCACGGCAACAGCCTCCGCGCCCTCGTCAAGCACCTCGACGGCATCTCCGACGCCGACATCGCGGGCCTCAACATCCCCACCGGCATCCCGCTCGCCTACGAGCTCGACGCCGACTTCCGCCCCCTCACCCCGGGCGGCCGTTACCTCGACCCCGAGGCGGCCGCGGCGGCGATCGAGGCCGTGAAGAACCAGGGCAAGAAGAAGTAATCCGACGCGATCAAGCCCCCTGCCTGCGGTCTCTCCGCGGGGAGGGGGCTTTTTGCCGCTCCGGGGCGTCTCTGGGCCGTCAGCCCGTTGATCGGGCCGTGCTCAGTCCTTGCGAAACGCCGGCTCCGGCCGTTCTCTCGTCTCCGCCTGTGCTCCCACCTCGCGGAGGGCCGCGACGGCTGCCACAGCGTCTTCCTCGGGCACGCCGTCGAGGATCACGGCGGGAACCTGCGTTGCCAGAACCTTGCTGCGCCACAGGCTCAGCTCCGTCAGCCGGCGCACGACCTGGGCGACATCCAGCACGCGGGCACCCGGATCGGTGAGCACGGCGTCATGAGGCACGTCGTCGCACACCAGCACCGCGTACTCGCCCGTCATCGCTCCCCCCGACCTCTCTCCGGCTCGGAGCCTACGAGCCCTCAAGTGCTATGTCTCGTCAATTCGTTGGCGTCGAAGACAGCGGCCACGGCTTTGCGAGTGCGCTCCAAGGCGTAGAAGTGCCGGAGCGCGTGCATGCCGTTCTCGCGTGACTCGACGTACGGCTTGCTCACTCTGGGCCCTCGGCGTCCCGGCTCTGACCGCCGACGAGGTGGCCACCGTGCCTGGGTGCGCCTCTGCCGCGGTGCGCAGGGGTCACGAAGTGCCCCCCACCGATCAGACGAAGGACTCCGGCATCTCGTTCGTGGCAAGGCCGAGCGCGGCACGGGCCTTTATCGCCTGGTCGTGGCCCGGCCGGTGCAAGGCCGCCTCGTAGTGGTCGTAGTACGCTCCCGTGTCCTTCGCGCCGGCGGCCATCGCCCAGTGCGGGCGGGCCGCGTCGATCTCCCTCCGGAGCGCCGCGACGTGGGGCTCCGCCGCGGCGGGCCACTCATGGCCGCGCAGGATGCGCGACTGCTCGTCGAGGGCCACCGCGACGTCGTGCGCCCACTCCTTGTAGCCCTTGAAATCGTCCTTGACGTATTCCGCTTCCGGTTTGTCGAAATACCTGGCGTCGTTGGCGATGTCGGCGGCCTTCAGATAGACGACCTGGTGCTCGTCGAGCGTGGTTTCGTCCTGCCGGAGGGAGCCCTCGAGGGGTGTGTTCCCGGTTCTGCTGTACAGGCAGGTCACCCGGCGGTCGCCGATTTCCCAGCGCTCCCGGCTGGGGCTGTAGAAGGTCATCACGACTTCTGCCGACGCTGCCCAGTCGTCCATGGAATAGGCACTGTCGAGGTCCGTGCAACGGCTGTCGACCGTCTTGTCGATCGATTCTTCGCCCGGGTATCCGCCGTCCCCGGCGAACTGGAAGACCCCGAACACCTCGGCGGTGTGCTTCCCCGCACACGGCACGATGGCCAAGGCCGGGAACTCGGACCCCAACTCGTCTCCGGGGGTGTCGATGCACTCGCCCTCACGGAGGAGGGCGAAGGCGTTGTCGTTCAGCGCCCCCTCCCTGATGTCCGCGCCGAGGCCTTTGGTGAAGCCGGCCAGACCGAAGGCCAGGACGACGCCGCAGGCCAGCGTGCTCAGCGCGGAGAGCAACAGCCCGGTCTTGGCCATGCTCTTGCCACGCTGCCCGGTCTTCTCGATCCGGCCCAGCGCCATGGCGCCCAGGACGACACCGACCACCGGTACACCGCACAGCAGCCCGGACACCAGGGCCGCCACGGCGAGTTTGCTCACAGCCGGCCGCGACGGCTCGGGCGGCGACGCGGGAGTTGGCGATTCCACGGAACAGCGCTCCTCATGGAGTGTCAGACGAACGGCTGCGCGAATATATCCGACCCTCGCGATCTTCGTTGACGTGCCGGGTGCCCCGTCCGGCCGCGGCCGCGGTGGGGGTGTTCCGTCGCCGGAGAACGGCATTGCCAGGGGCGGCCGGGTCCGGCGATCATGTGGGCATCTGCAGGCCGGGCGCCGCGTGCGTGCCGGCCCTCGGGCGATCGGAAGGGGGGCCGTCTCATGGCTTGGGAAGACGTGGCGGGCATGCTCATCGGGGTGCCGGCGATCACGTTCGGCGTCATGGCACTCTGGACGGGGTGGGTCCTTCCCCGGGTGCGGCACCGCGTCACCAGCCCCCGGCTCTACGGCCTGGGTGGCCTGGCGGCGGGCGCGTACGCCCTCGTGCCGGGCCTCGTCCACTTCGGTGTCCTGCCGAGGGCCCACTGGGAGACCGGCTTCTTCGGCGGACCTGTCCTCGTGTTCTCCGCCGTCCTCCTCGTTCTCGCGAGTCAGATGATGCCGCTCCGCCGCGGCGACGACCCCATCGAGCCCGCGCGGGAAAGCGGTTGACGCCCGGCACAGGGCGCCGGTTTGCTGCTGCGATGCCTCAGCTTCGGATAGAGCAGCCGCACGGTGACGCCGCGCTCGAGGACTGGCAGCGCGTGCACAACGAGATCATCCCGACGGCCGTGCTGTCCCTGGACGACGTGCGCGAGCGGGCCGGGCGCAACCACCTGGAGGTGGCCTACCTCGGGGACGCCGCCGTGGGGTGCGCGACGGTGCGGCCACCGGAGGGGGAGGAGGCCGTGGTCACGGTGATCGCGCGGGTGCTGCCGGGGTACCGGGGGCGCGGGTTCGGGGCGGAGCTGTACGCGCGGGGCCTGGCGAAAGCGCGGGAGATGGCCGCCGGGGTGGTCGAGACGGTGGTGCTGGCGTCGAACGAGGACGGGCTGCGCTTCGCGGTGCGGCACGGTTTCGTGGAGGTGGAGCGCTACGTGCTGCCGGGCGACACCATCCCGTTCGTGACGCTCCGGCTGCCCTGACGCCCGGCGGCCGATGAGTTCACCGCACTCGGGCAGTCGGTACGTGTGACAGTGCTCACGCGCGCTCCGCGCAAGGGAGGTACCGATGACCACCGAGGGTTTCACCACGTGCCTGTGGTTCGACGGGCAGGCCGAGGAGGCGGCGGACTACTACGTCTCCGTCTTCAAGAACTCCGCGATCGGCACGATCGGCCGCTACAACGAGGCCGGACCCGGCCCCGCCGGCTCCGTGCTGGCGGTGGAGTTCACGGCCAACGGCCAGAAGTTCGTCGCGCTGAACGGCGGGCCGCAGTTCACCTTCGACGAGGCGATCTCGTTCCAGATCCGCTGCGCCGACCAGGCGGAGGTGGACTACTACTGGGACAAGCTCACCGAGGGCGGCGAGGAGGGCCCCTGCGGGTGGCTGAAGGACCGCTACGGGATCTCCTGGCAGGTCTTCCCGCAGGCGCTGCTGGAGATGATCGCCGATCCGGATCCGGAGAAGGCCCGCAGGACCACCGAGGCGATGCTGTCCATGAAGAGGATGGACCTCGCCGCGCTGCGGCGGGCGTACGCCGGGGAGTGAGCGGCGGGACGACGAGGGCCCGTCCGGGAACGACCGGACGGGCCCTCGGCCACGGGGAGTACCTGCGTGTCGGGTCAGCAGCTGCACCCGCCGCAGCGGCAGGGCGCTCCGGACTGGCAGCCGCACCCGCAGCCCGATCCGCAGCCGCACGCTCCCAGAAGCGGCAGCTCACGGACACCGGGGGAGTGCGGGGTTCCCTCCGCGGACGGCTGGTCGCGGGCGGTGGACGATGTGGGGGATTCGGGCATCATTACCCTCCTTGTCCGGTGAACGGCTGCGTGCATGCCTCTCACCAGTGAAGGGCGTCCCCCGCGGGCGCATCAACGGCGCGCGGAAGCGTTCCGGCGCGTCCGGGAGGTGCCCGTCCGGTCCGGCAGGACTAGTCCGCCGGCATCGGGATGGGCGGCGGGGTCAGCTCGTCGGGGTGCTCGCCCGTGACGAGGTAGACCACGCGCTTGGCCACCGAGACCGCGTGGTCGGCGAAGCGCTCGTAGTAGCGGCCGACCAGGGTCACGTCGACGGCGGTCTCTATGCCGTGCGACCAGCGGTCGTCCAGCAGGTGCTGGAAGAGCGTCCGGTGCAGCTCGTCCATACGGTCGTCGTCCTGCTCCAGCTGGAGCGCCTCGTCGACGTCCTTGGTGACGATGACCTCGGCGGCCTTGGCCATCAGGCGCTGCGCCAGCTGGCCCATCTCCAGGATCGTGCTGTGCAGATCGCGCGGCACCGCGCTCTCCGGGAAGCGCAGTCGTGCGAGCTTCGCCACATGGCGCGCCAGGTCGCCGGAGCGCTCCAGGTCGGCGCTCATCCGCAGCGAGGTGACGACGATCCGCAGGTCGGTGGCGACCGGCTGCTGGCGGGCGAGCAGCGTGATCGCCCGGTTCTCCAGCTCACGCTGGAGGTCGTCGATCTTCTCGTCGGCGGCGATCACGCTCTCCGCGAGCTTGAGGTCGGCGTCGAGCAGCGCGGTGGTCGCGCGGCCGATGGCGGAGCCGGCCAGCCGGGCCATCTCGACCAGGCCGTCACCTATCGAGTCGAGTTCCTCGTGGTATGCGTCGCGCATCGCGCACCTTCCGTTTCCGCCGGTCACGTTCGATCAAGAGGATTGTCCTCCACCCTGGCAGGCTCACACGCTCGCCCCCGGACGCGTACCGCTCGAGCATCGGGAATGAATCACCCCTGACACCACGGTGAACTCTTGGCAACGCACGTTCGATAAGAAGCTCCGACCGCTGTGGGTCACTCATTCCGTCCGCCTAACCTGGGTGTATGGACGTGAACGCGGCAGTCGCCGCAGCCAGTGCGATCGCCGGTCTCTGTACCGGTGTGATCGCTGTGCTCGCGTTCCGCTGGAGCGAGCGGGAACAGGCCCGCCCCACGCGCACATCCCTGCGGCAGGACGCCGCAGCCGTACTTCCGCCGGGCGTGGACACGGTCCTTTCCGTGCTGCGCTCGTCGGCCGTCGTCCTCGACGAGGGCGACACGGTGGTCAAGGCCAGCTCGGCGGCGTACGCCCTGGGGCTGGTGCGGGGCGGCAGGCTCGCCGTCGACCAGATGCTGCAGATGGCCCGAGAGACCCGGCGGGATGGCGAGATACGGCAGGTGGAACTGGACCTGCCACGCCGCGGCGCCGGACGGGGCGAAGGCCTCGCGGTGTCCGCGCGGGTGGCGCCGCTGGGCTCCCGCCTGGTGCTGCTGCTCGTCGAGGACCTCACCGAGGCCCGGCGGATCGAGGCCGTGCGGCGCGACTTCGTCGCGAACGTCAGCCATGAGCTGAAGACGCCGGTCGGCGCGCTGTCGCTGCTCTCCGAAGCGGTGATGGACGCCAGCGACGATCCGGAGGCGGTGCAGCGCTTCGCGGGCCGCATGCAGATCGAGGCCGCCCGGCTGACCAGCCTGGTCCAGGAGATCATCGACCTCTCCCGGGTGCAGGACGACAACCCCCTCGACGACGCGGAGTCCGTCGCCGTCGACGACCTCGTCGCCGAGGCGGTGGACCGCTGCCGGCACCCCGCCAACGCCAAGCAGATCACCATGGCCACCGGCGGCGCCCCCGAGCTGTTCATCTGGGGCAACCGCAGCCAGCTGGCGGCCGCGCTCGGCAATCTCGTCGAGAACGCGGTCAACTACAGCCCGGCCCGCACCCGCGTGGGTATCGCGGGCCGCCGGATCTCCGCGCCGGGCGGGGACCTGATCGAGATCTCCGTGACCGACCAGGGAATCGGCCTCTCAGAAAAGGACCGGGACCGCGTCTTCGAGCGGTTCTACCGGGTGGACCCGGCGCGTTCGCGCGCGACCGGCGGCACCGGGCTCGGTCTGTCCATCGTCAAGCACGTGGCCGCCTCGCACGGCGGGGAGGTCACGGTGTGGAGTGCTGAAGGCCAGGGCTCCACTTTCACCCTACGGCTGCCGGAGGCCGCGACATCCCGGGAGACCCGGGACCGCTCCGCCGCCGCCGTGCCGTCGGAGGACTCCGAAACCTCCTCCGCTCTCTACGAGTCGTTCCCTGATCACATCCCCGCTCCGGAGGTCCTCCCGTGACCCGAGTACTCGTCGTCGAGGACGAAGAGTCCTTCAGTGATGCCCTGTCCTACATGCTTCGCAAGGAGGGCTTCGAGGTCGCCATCTCGGCGACCGGCCCCGACGCCCTGGACGAGTTCGAGCGCAACGGCGCCGACCTCGTCCTGCTCGACCTGATGCTGCCGGGCCTGCCCGGCACCGAGGTCTGCCGCCAGCTGCGGCTGAAGTCCAATGTCCCGGTGATCATGGTGACCGCCAAGGACAGCGAGATCGACAAGGTTGTCGGTCTTGAAATAGGAGCCGACGACTACGTCACCAAGCCCTTCTCCTCCCGTGAGCTGGTGGCGCGCATCCGTGCCGTCCTGCGCCGGCGCGGCGAGCCGGAGGAGATCTCCCCCTCCGCGCTGGAGGCCGGTCCGGTCCGGATGGACGTCGACCGCCACGTCGTCACCGTCGGCGGCGGCAAGGTCGACCTGCCGCTCAAGGAGTTCGACCTCCTGGAGATGCTGCTCCGCAACGCCGGCCGCGTCCTGACCCGTATGCAGCTGATCGACCGGGTCTGGGGCGCCGACTACGTCGGTGACACCAAGACGCTGGACGTCCACGTCAAGCGCCTGCGCGCCAAGATCGAGCCGGACCCGGGTGCGCCGCGCTACCTGGTGACGGTGCGCGGCCTCGGCTACAAGTTCGAGCCGTAAACCGCTGCAACCGCCGGTACCGCCGGAACCGCTTGAGACGCCAGGACCGCCGGGGGTCCACGACGCGAAAGGGGCCCCGGGGGCGCCACGCGCCCCGGGGCCCCTTAGCCGGGGAAGGGGGTGACCGGGTCGGAGTCC
>NZ_JBHXSO010000045.1:0-33240 GCF_042714775.1 Streptomyces sp. NPDC058691
CTGCGGGGCGGTTCGCCGTCGTGGCTCACCACGCGGCGGTACCTTCACCGGCGCGGGACGGCGCGGTGCGCCGGCGTCCCGGTACGGGGGCGGTGGTCACGGCGTCTCCTGGGGGGTGACGGACGGACTGACGGACGGGCCGGCGGGCGGGCTGACGGAGGGCGCCGGGCCCAGGGAGGCGGCGGCGGAGCCGCTGGGGGCCACCGTGGCCGGGGCGGTGCTCAGGGACGGCAGGGGCACCGGGGCGTCGGTCTCGTGGCCCGGGTCGCCGAGGACGGAGCCGTCGGGGGCGAGGAAGGCCGGGTTGCCGCCCGGCACCATGCCGAGGTCGCGGGCGCGCCGGTCGAGCGCGTCAGGGGCGGAGTAGCGGTCGACCTCCTGCTGCAGCTCCTGCTCGTCGTCGGTGTACTGGGTGGTCTCCTTCTGCAGCTCGCTGAGCTTGAAGGAGTCCCGGTTCACCGCGGAGTTGAGCAGCAGCAGGGTGATCAGGCCGCCGCCGAGCAGGAGCACGATCAGCAGGACGAAGGGCGACCGTGCCGCCGTGCGCCGTCTCATCTCCGGGCCTCCCTGATGCGCTGGGCGCCGCGCAGCCGGGCGGGGGCCGCGCGGCGGTTGGCGGCGATCTCGTCCTCCGTCGGCAGTTCGGCGCCGCGCGTGAGCAGTTTCAGCCGGGGCTGGTACTCCTCGGGGACCACCGGCAGCCCCGGGGGCGCGGTGGTGGCCGCGCCGGCCGCGAACACGCCCTTGACCAGGCGGTCCTCCAGCGAGTGGTACGACAGCACGGCGATCCGCCCGTCGACCGCGAGGGCGGCGACGGCGGCCGGGATCGCCCGTTCGAGCACCGTCAGCTCGCCGTTGACCTCGATGCGCAGCGCCTGGAAGGTGCGCTTGGCCGGATTGCCCCCGGTGCGCTTGGCGGCCTGCGGAAGCGCCTCACGGATCAGCTCGACCAGCCGCGCGCTGTGCGAGAAGGGCTCCTGAGTACGTTGCCTGACGACCGCTTCGACAATCTTGCGGGCGAACTTCTCCTCGCCGTACTCGCGCAGGACGCGGACCAGCTCGCCCGGCGGGTAGGTGTTGAGCACCTCGGCGGCGCTGATGCCCCTGCTCTGGTCCATCCGCATGTCCAGGGGCGCGTCCTGGGCGTAGGCGAAGCCGCGGTCGGCCTCGTCGAGCTGCATGGAGGAGACGCCGAGGTCGAACAGGATGCCCTGCACCCTGGGCACGCCGAGCCGGCCCAGCACCTCGGGCAGCTCGTCGTAGACGGCGTGGACGAGGGTGGCCCTCTCGCCGTACGGGGCGAGCCGCTCCCCCGCCAGTTTCAGCGCGGCGGGGTCGCGGTCCACGGCGACGAGCCGGGCCTCCGGGAAGCGCCGCAACAGGGCCTCGCTGTGGCCGCCGAGGCCGAGGGTGGCGTCCACGACCACGGCGCCCGGGGCGCCCAGGGCGGGGGCCAGCATGTCCAGGCAGCGGTCCAGCATGACCGGGACGTGGCGTGGCTCGGAGGGGGTGGTGCTCATGGGGCCCTTCTCAAGTACTTCCGGGGACGTACCACTGGGTCCCCGCCCGCTCGTTGACGGACCCCTGGCACCGGGGAAGGAGTGCCGGCGGACCGGAGAGCGGGAGGAGGCCGAGCGTCACGTACTCGTACGTGAGCCATCAGGCTAGATCAGCGAGTGTGCGCGGCTCCTCGGAAGGTTCGATGCGGGGTGCGGCGGGGCGGGCGCGGGGGCGGGGTCACAGTAGGCCGGGCGGCACCTCCTGCGACAACTCCGAGAAGGCGTCCTCATGGGCGGCCAGGTACTCCTCCCAGGCGGTCGCGTCCCACACCTCGACCCGGGTGTTGGCACCGATGACGGCGCAGTCCCGGCGCAGGCCCGCGTAGTCGCGCAGCGGCTGCGGAAGGGTGACGCGACCCTGCTTGTCGGGCACCTCGTCGTGAGCCCCCGCGAACAGCACACGCATGTAGTCCCGGGCCGCCTTCGAGGTGAGCGGCGCCCTGCCGAGCTCCTCGGTGCAGGCGCGGAAGCCCGCCGCGGGCCACACATACAGGCAGCGTTCCTGCCCCTTGGTGATGACCAGGCCGTCGGCCAGCTGCTCGCGGAACTTCGCAGGCAGGACCAGCCGGCTCTTGTCGTCCAGCCGCGGCGCGTACGTCCCGAGGAACATCCGCACCTCCCGCTTGACCGGCCACTGGCTGGTGAACCACTTCGCGCCACTTTACTCCACCGGGCCCCACCGTCAACGAGAAGCCCGCCCCGGCACGGGCGTACGGGGGTGCGGCCGCACCGGAATCACTCGCCTGGGCGATCGGGGACGACGCCTGTGGGTTACCTCACACTGCGGGCGTTTGACCGAGTTTTGCCGGACCCGCAAGCGGGTGTGTCGGCCCCGCGCCGTCTACGGTCATCCCATGTCGACAAACGCGCAGCAGCCGGTGGACCGCGCCGGCACCGGCACCTCCTCAGTCACCGAACGCCTGGTCGATGCGAACCGCAGGTACGCGGCGCAGTTCAGCGACCCCGGCATGGACGCCCGCCCGGTCCTGCAGGTCGCCGTCGTCGCCTGCATGGACGCCCGGCTCGACCTGCACGCCGCGCTCGGCCTGGAGCTCGGCGACTGCCACACCATCCGCAACGCGGGCGGCGTCGTCACCGACGACACCATCCGCTCGCTCACCATCAGCCAGCGCGCCCTCGGCACCCGCTCCGTGGTGCTGATCCACCACACCGGCTGCGGCCTGGAGTCGCTGACCGAGGACTTCCGCACGGAGCTGGAGGACGAGGTGGGCCAGCGCCCGACCTGGGCGGTGGAGGCGTTCCGCGACGTGGACCAGGACGTCCGGCAGTCCATACAGCGCGTGCGGACCTCGCCGTTCCTGGCCCATACGGACGATGTGCGCGGATTTGTCTTCGACGTGCACACCGGCTTGCTGCGGGAAATCACGAACGAGTAACGGAAGCCGAGTGACGCGGAGCATAGTTGAAGGGGAGAATGCTCCATAAACACGGGGAGGGCCGGTCCAGGGATGGCCGCGACCCCAGGAACGGGCCGAGGAGAACCGGGTGACGACCTATGAGTCGCGAGCAAGCCTCAGCGATCTGACCGCCACGGCGGACCGCGTACGACGGTCGGTGGAGAACGTGATCGAGGGCAAGCCCGAGGTCGTACGGACTGCCCTGACGGTGCTGCTCGCCGAGGGACACCTCCTGATCGAGGATGTCCCCGGCGTCGGCAAGACGATGCTCTCCAAGGCGCTGGCCCGGTCGATCGACTGCTCGGTCCGGCGCATTCAGTTCACACCGGACCTGCTGCCGTCCGACATCACCGGCGTCAGCGTCTTCGACCAGCAGCGCCGCGACTTCGAGTTCAAGCCGGGCGCGATCTTCGCGCAGATCGTCGTGGGCGACGAGATCAACCGCGCGTCGCCCAAGACGCAGTCGGCGCTGCTGGAGTCGATGGAGGAGCGGCAGGTCACCATCGACGGCAGCACCTACCCGCTGCCGAGCCCCTTCATGGTCATCGCCACCCAGAACCCGGTGGAGATGGAGGGAACGTATCCGCTGCCCGAGGCGCAGCGGGACCGCTTCATGGCCCGGGTCTCCATCGGCTACCCGAGCCTGGAGGCGGAGCTGGAGATGCTGGACGTGCACGCCGGCGTCAGCCCGCTGGACGACCTGCAGCCGGTGGCCCACGCCCACGAGATCGTCAAGCTGGTCGAAGCGGTGCGCACCGTGCATGTGTCGGCCGCGGTACGGCACTACGCCGTCTCCCTGGTCGCCGCCACGCGCGACCATCCCGACCTGCGCCTGGGCGCCTCCCCCCGCGCGACGCTGCACCTGGTGCGCGCCGCCCGCGCGGCGGCGGCCCTGGACGGCCGGGACTTCGTGCTCCCGGACGACGTCCAGTCCCTGGTCTCCACGGTCCTGGCGCACCGTCTGCTGCCCACGGCGCAGGCGCAGTTGAACCGGCGCACGCCGGAGCAGGTCGTCGCCGACATCGTGCAGCGCACCCCGGTACCCGACCCGTACGGCAGCCGATGAATCCGAGACGGGGCGGGGCGCAGGAGGCATCACGTGACCGAGCGTGAAGGCGGCCTCCGCGCCGCCCTGGGTGGCCTCACGACCCGTGGCCGCTCCTTCCTGGCGGCGGGCGTGGCCGCCGCGGTCTGCGCGTTCGTGCTCGGCCAGACCGATCTGCTGCGCGTCGGACTGCTGCTGGCCGTACTGCCGCTGCTGTGCGTGACCGTGCTCCACCGGACGCGGTACCGCGTCGCGGGCAGCCGCCGGCTGACGCCGTCGCGGGTGCCGGCGATGTCCGAGGCCCGGGTCCACCTGCGGGTGGACAACGTGTCGCGGCTGCCCACCGGGCTGCTGATGCTCCAGGACCGGGTGCCGTACGTGCTGGGGCCGCGGCCGCGGTTCGTGCTGGACCGTGTGGAGCCCGGCGGCCACCGGGAGGTCTCCTACCGGGTCCGCTCGGACCTGAGGGGCCGCTATCCGCTGGGGCCCCTGCAACTGCGGCTGACGGACCCCTTCGGCATGTGCGAGCTGACCCGTTCCTTCAGCGCGCAGGACACGCTGACCGTGGTGCCGCGGGTCGAGCCGCTGCCCGCGGTCAAGCTCAAGGGCGACTCCTCCGGCTACGGCGAGAGCCGCACCCGCGCCCTGGCGCTGGCCGGCGAGGACGACGTGATCCCGCGCGGCTACCGCTACGGGGACGACCTGCGCCGCGTGCACTGGCGCTCCACCGCCAAGTACGGCGAGCTGATGGTGCGCCGCGAGGAGCAGCCGCACCGGGCCCGCTGCACGGTCCTGCTGGACACCCGGGAGCTCGCCTACTTCGGTGCCGGGCCCGACTCGGCCTTCGAGTGGGCGGTCTCCGGGGCCGCGTCCGTCGCCATGCACATGCTGGAGCGCGGCTACACGGTACGGCTGCTGACCGACAACGGCAGCACCGTGCCCGGCAACGAGGGCTTCGGCTCGGACACCTCGGACGCGGCCGGGGCGCTGCTCGACACGCTGGCCGTGATCGACCACTCCGACGGCGCGGGGTTGTCGCGGGCGCTCGACGTGCTGCGGGCCGGCACCGAGGGACTGCTCGTGGGCTTCTTCGGCGACCTGGACGAGGAGCAGGCCGCGATGGCCGCCCGGATGCGCCAGCGGGCGGGCGGGGCCGTCGCCTTCCTGCTGCGCCGTGACGCCTGGGGCGGCGCGGACAGTGGCGACGCGTACGACGGCACGGCTGTGCCGGACCTGTCGGCGGGCGCGGAGAGCGCCCAGGACGGCACCGCGCGCACCGTGCGGCTGCTGCACGAGGCCGGCTGGACGGTGCTGCCGGTCTCCCACGGTGACGGTCTGGCGGAGCTGTGGCAGCGCGCCGACCGGCGCCGTGCCCAGGAGGAGGCGGGGACCCGATGATGAGCGGACGCGGAAGGATCGCGGCGTTCGCGGCGCTGGCGACGATCCTGGCCTCCTTCGCGCTGACGCCGCTGGCGACACCGAAGTCGTGGGTCCTGGCGGCGATGTTCCTGGTGCTGCTGCAGACCGGCGTCGGCGCCGCGGCCCGGCGGGTGCCGCTGGCCCGGCCGCTGACGATCGCGGCGCAGGCGATCGTGTCGCTGCTGGCGCTGACCCTGCTCTTCGCCCACGACCAGGCCGTGCTCGGGGTGTTCCCCGGGCCCCCGGCCTTCACCGAGTTCGGGCGGCTGCTGACCGCCGGCGTGCAGGACGTGGGCCAGTTCGCGATCCCGGCGCCGGTCACCGAGGGCATCCGCCTGCTGCTGGTGGGCGGCGTCGTGCTGATCGGGCTGATCGTGGACGCGCTGGCGGTCACCTACGGCAGCGCGGCCCCGGCGGGGCTGCCGCTGCTGGCGCTGTACTCGGTCGCGGCCGGGCTGTCCGGAGGCGAGAGCAAGTGGTGGCTCTTCCTCCTGGCCGGCGTGGGCTATCTGCTGCTCCTGCTCGCCGAGGGCCGGGACCGGCTCTCGCGCTGGGGGCGGATATTCGGCGGCGCGGGCGGCGCGCCGCACCGCGGGGGCGGCCCCGCAGCGCTGTCGGGCGGCGGCACGGTGGCACCGGTACGCACCGGGCACCGTATCGGCGCGGTCGCACTGGGCGTCGCGCTCCTGGCGGGCCTGGCGCCCGGGCTGGGCGGCGGGCTGCTCCAGGCGGCGGGCGCGGGCCAGGGTGGCGGGGGCGGCGGCGGGACGATCGCCGCGGTCAACCCGGTGGTGGCCCTGCAGGACAACCTGAACCAGCCCGAGGACCGCGAGGTGCTCCGCTACCGCACCAATGCCCAGTCCTCCGCCGACATGTACCTGCGGATCGTCGCCCTCGACCAGTTCACCGGCGACAAGTGGGAGCCCTCGCAGCGCGCCCTCACCGACATTCCCAAGGTGCTGCCCGCTCCGCAGGGCCTCGGGCCGCAGATCGCGACCTCGCAGACGCAGACCTCGATCGCGGCCGACCGCGGCTATGTGCAGATGTGGCTGCCGATGCCGTACCCCGCTCAGCAGGTGCGTGTCGACGGCCGCTGGCGGTACGAGCCCGAGGGCCGCACCATCATCGGTGACCGCGGGCAGAACACCTCCGGTGCCCGGTACCAGGTCACCAGCCTGCGGCTGCAGCCGACGGCCGCGCAGTTGGCCACCGCCCCGCCGGCCCCGGCCAAGCTGCGCGCGGAGTACACCAAGGTGCCGAACTCGCTGCCCGAGGAGGTCAACCGCATCGCGCTGGACGTCACCAAGGGCGCCACCAACGACTACGAGCGGGCCGTGGCGCTGCAGCGCTGGTTCACCTCGGGCGCCTTCACGTACGACACGTCGGTGCGCTCCGGCACTGGGGTGCAGGCGATCACGCGGTTCCTGCAGAACAAGGAAGGCTTCTGCATCCACTTCGCCTTCACCATGGCCGCGATGTCCCGGACGCTCGGCATCCCGGCCCGGGTGGCCGTGGGCTTCACCCCGGGCGCGCCCCAGTCGGACGGCACGTACTCGGTGGGGCTGAAGGACGCGCACGCCTGGCCCGAGCTGTACTTCGAGGGCATCGGGTGGACGCGCTTCGAGCCCACGCCGACCCGGGGCACCACCCCGGACTACACCGTGGAGACCGCGACCACGGACCCGGCCGGCGCCACTCCCGACACCCCCCAGCAGGACGCGACCACCGCCCCGAGCAGCGGCCCGTCCGCCTCGCCGACCTGCATGGCCAAGGACATCCAGCTCGGCAACTGCGACCCGCTGGCCGTGGCCACCGACAGCGGCTCCTCGGACGGCGGCTTCTGGCAGGGCCTGGGGAACGTGCTGGGCAACGTGTGGTTCGGCTCCGGGATCCTGCTCGCGCTGGTGGTCCTGCTGCCCTTCGTGCCGCTGCTGTGGCGGCACCGGCTGCGGACGCGCCGGCTGTCCGGCGGGAAGGACCCGGCGGCCGTGGCGGCGTGGCTTCGGCTGACCGGACGGGACCCGTCCGACCCGGGCGTTCACGAGGGCGCGCGCACGCTGGCCGCCTGGCAGGAGCTCACCGACACCGCCTGGGACTACGGCCTGCGGCCCGACGAGTCGGAGACACCGCGCGCGGTGGTGGCGCGGCTGGCCCGGACAGGCGGCCTGGAGGGCCCCGGCGAGGAGGCGGCCCGGCGGCTCGCCGGCGCCGTGGAGCAGGCCTTGTTCTCGCCGCGGCCGGCCTCGGCGATGGGGAGCGCGGCCGACGTGCACCTGGTGATGGACGGTCTGCGGCACTCCGCCGACCGTTTCACCCGACTGCGGGCGCTGATGCTGCCGCGCTCGGGAGTACGGGTCGTGTGGCGGCTCAGCGAGGCCTGGTCGGACTGGAGGATCCGCACCTCCGACCGCGTCCGGGGCGCCGGCGACGCGATGCGCCGGCCGCTGCGGCGCGACACCCCCTAGCGGGGCGGGCGGCCAGGAGGTCCAGGTACGGCGATGGGGCGGCATTCCCGACGGGAATGCCGCCCCTTTTCACCTTTCACCGCTCTCCCGCTCGCGGCCCGCCAGGACACAGCGGGACGGACCAGGGGGCGAAGGCGAAACAGCGATCAGCCCGGGGACGCGTACGGGGGGACGCCCATGGGGGCGGGGTCCCGGTCGGGATCCCGCCCCCATGGGCGAAGACGGTGGAAGTCGGTGGGCCTGGAAGTCGGTGGGCCGTGCCTTACTGACCCTGTTCGTCGCGGCGGCGCTGCCACCGCTCCTCGATACGGTCCATCATCCCGCGGCGCGACTGACGCCGTGCGCGGCCCGGGTTGCCCGGATGGGAGTGTCCCGCAGCGGCCGCGGTGGAGCCGGGCCGCGCGGCACGACGCCAGCCGGTGACGGCGAGCACGGCACAGCCGAGCATGACCAGGAAGCCCACGACACTGATCCACGGCTGCTGGGCGATCATGCCGGCCATCAGCAGCCCGATGCCTACCAGGAAGCCCGCCACAGCCAGGTAGACCCGCCGCCTGGTGTAGGTGCGCAGCCCGCTTCCCTCAAGCGCCGACGCGAACTTGGGATCTTCGGCGTACAGCGCTCGCTCCATCTGCTCGAGCATGCGCTGCTCGTGCTCCGAGAGCGGCACGGAGTCCTCCTACTCGTCGGTCGCTGGGGGAGCGACCGTTACGACCCTTCCAGGATAGGCAGGGAATCGCCCCCGTGAAACCCGCCCCACTGCGCCAATCCGACGGGGGAGGTTTTCCCCGTCGAACGCCACGTCATGCCAGCATAAGGCCCGGAACCGGTTCTCGGGGGGCGTGTGACGGACTCCTCCCGCTGGGTGACCGGAAGGTGTAAGGGGCCCCGGCCCGGGGGACGGTGTCAGCCGCGCTCGGCCAGGACGTGCAGTTGGGTGGCCACCGCGTGAAAGGCGGGTTGCTCGGCGGCGGCGAGTTCCAGTCGCAGGAGTGCCTCCAGGGCGCCCGGTTCGGTGTCCACCAGGACGCCGGGGACGAGATCGGCGAACACCCGCACGCCGTGCACCGCGCCGACCCGCAGGCCCGCGTCGGCGACCAGGCCGGTCAGCTCTTCGGCGGTGAAGCGGCGCGGTACCGGATCGCCCTCGCCCCAGCGGCCGTCGGCGTCGTCGAGGGTGTGCCGGGCCTCGGCGAAGTGACCGGCGATGGCGCGCGCGAGCACGGCCCCGTGCCGGCCGGCGGCCAGCAGGCTCAGGGTCCCGGACGGGCGCAGGCTGCCCACGGCGTTGCGGACGCCCTCGGCGGGATCGTCCACGTACTCCAGCACGCCATGGCAGAGCACCACGTCCTGGCTGCCGGCGGGCACGACGTCCGGGAGTCCGTGGGCATCGCCCTGGACACCGTGGACACGTTCGGTGACGCCGGCCTCGGCGGCGCGCCGCTCCAGGGCGAAGAGCGCGTCGGGGCTGGGATCGACGACCGTGACGCGGTGGCCCAGACTGGCGACCGGCACCGCGAAGTTGCCGGTGCCCCCACCGGTGTCGAGCACGTCGAGGACGTCCCGGCCGGCGGCCTTGGCCTGCCGGTCCAGCGCCTCGCGCAGAACCTCCCAGACCACGGCAGTACGCAGGGCTGCGCGGGGACGCAGCGGTTCGGCCCCTCCTGGACGGGACATGGGGACGGCTCCTCGCGGGCGGTCGGGGCTCGGGACCGGTCGGCCCGGCCTGGCACCCACTCTAGTGGGCCGCGCGAAGCCTCCCGATCAAGCCGGGCGGTCCACCTGCTGCCGTGGCAGGGCGGGCTGCAGCGTGAGCATGCGCTCCACAAGCCGCAGGAACATCCCGGCCGCACGCACGAGATCGTCGGCGTCCCGCCGGGTGGCGGCGCCCTGTATGCCGGCCTCGGCCAGGGCCCGGCGCCGCGCACCCGCCTCGAAAAGAGCGCTCCACTCGGCCAGTTCGGGCGCGACCTCGGGCAGCACCTCCCACGCGCTGCGGATGCGCTGCCGGCGCCGCTTCGTCGGCTCCGGGCGGCCGCGCACGGCGAGCACGGCGGCCGCTGTGCGCAGCGCGGCCAAGTGGGCGGTGGCGTAGCGGTCGTTGGCGGACTCCTGCGCGGCGGCCTCCTGCAGCCCCCGTGCGGCCTGGCCGAGCAGATCGAGCGCGGCCGCGGGGGCGCCGGCCCTGCGCAGCACGGGATGGACGTCGGTGGCACCGCCGCCGGCGGCGGTCCTGCGAGCTGGCGCGGTCATCACGTACCTCCTGTCTTCGTATGACGTGTCCGACAGTTCCTGGCCCTTCGCAACTCATCGTGAAGCACACCTCTGACAATCACCCTGACCTGCGCATTCGATACAGCCCAACGGAGTGCGCTATCGTTTTTGCACTGACTGGTCAGTGCAATTTTGACCACCGACAGGAACGGGGAGGCGGGCGAGTGATCACCGCGGAGGGGTTCGGGCTCAAGGGGCCCCGGGGCTGGGTGTTCCGGGACGTCACCTTCTCGGCGCCGACAGGAAGTCTGATCGCCGTCGAGGGAGCCTCGGGTTCCGGCCGCACCTGCCTTCTGCTCGCGCTGACCGGGCGTATGCGTGCCGGCGAGGGACACGCCGAGGTGGCCGGGCACCGGCTGCCCCGGCAGCTCGCCGCCGTCCGGCGGGTCGCCGCACTCGGCCTCGTCGACGGGGTGTCCGAGCTGGATCCGGCGCTCACCGTGGGCGAGCATCTGGACGAACGGGTGCTGCTGCAACGGCGGTTCGGCGACTCGCTGCGCGAACTGATGCGGCCCCGCGCGGTGCGGGAGACAGCGGGCCGGCGGCGCGTCACCGAGGCACTCGATGCGGCCGGGCTGGACCCGGCCACGCTGCCCAAGGCCGAGCGCACCGCCGCCCGCGACCTGGAACGGCTGGAAGCCCTGCGTCTGGGCACCGCACTCGCGCTGCTCGGCCGCCCCGAGGTCCTGGCCGTCGACGACGCCGACCACAAGCTGGGCCCGGCCGAACGCGAGCAGGCGTGGGCGATGCTGCGCGGCATCGCCGCCGGCGGCACCACCGTGCTGGCGGTCTGCACCGAGGCGCCCGAGGGCGCCGTCGTGGTCCGCACGCAGGCACCCGTGGCCGCGGCCGGCACCGACACCGACACCGAGACCGGCGGGAGCGCCGGCACCACGAGCGAGGAGGGGGCGGCGGATGCGCACGCCGAGGCTGGCAGCGCTTGAGCTGAGGAGGTTCGGCAGGGGACGGCTGCCCCGCGCGGCCATGGTGTCGCTGCTGCTCCTGCCGCTGCTCTACGGCGCCTTGTACCTCTGGTCGTTCTGGGACCCGTACGGGCGGCTGGACAAGATCCCGGTCGCCCTGGTGAACGCCGACAAGGGCGCCACCGTGGACGGCGACCGGCTCGCCGCGGGCGACTCCATCGTCGACGGGCTGCGCCGCAGCGACACCTTCGAGTGGCACGAGACCAGCGCCGCCGAGGCCGCAAAGGGCGTGGAGGACGGCACCTACTACCTCTCGCTGACCATTCCGTCCGACTTCAGCGCCCGGGTCGGCTCCAGCGCGGGCCGGCGGCCCGATACGGGCGCCCTCCAGGTGCGTACGAACGACGCCAACAACTACATCGTCGGCCAGATCTCCCGCACGGTCTTCTCCGAGGTGCGCTCCGCCGCCTCCACCAAGGCGTCGCGCGGCTTCTACGACAAGATCTTCGTCTCCTTCTCCGACCTCCACGAACAGACGGTGAAGGCCGCCGACGGCGCGGACGACGTCACCAAGGGAGCCGGTTCGGCCCGCACCGGCTCCAAGGAGCTCGGCGCCGGCATCAGCAGCGCCGAGGACGGCGCGAGACGGCTTGCGAACGGCCTCCGCGACGCGAAGAAGGGCAGCCACGCGCTCGCCACGGGGCTGGACGCGCTGGACACCGGCGCCGGCCGCGTGGCGGCGGGCACCCAGACACTCGCCGACAAGGTCAACGGCGCGTCCGACGAGCTGACCTTCGTCAAGAAGCACGTCAAAGAGATCAACGCGGTGGCGCGGCTCGTCGCGCAGGGGTCCCAGGCCGCGAAGGACGGCCTCGGTGACCTGCCCGGGCAGGCCGAACGCGCCGTCACCGACGCCAAGGCGGCCGCCGCCCAGGTGCACGGAGCCTACGAGCAGCAGTGCCCGCTCGGCGCCGTCACCCCCGAGTGCCGGGCGCTGGACAAGGCCGGGGACGCCGCGGACGAGGTGGTGCGGATCGCCGGCCGGCTCGACACCTATGTCCGCGCTCACGGCGCGCAACTGGACGGCCTCCGAGGCGACCTGGGCACGCTGCACTCCGTCGCCACGGACCTGTCCGACCCGCACCTGGCCGGCAAGCTGCAAAGCGCCGTCGACGGCGTCAACGAGCTCAACGACGGTGCCAGGAAGGTCTCGAACGGTCTGCACACCGCCACGGCGGGCGCCGGCAGCCTCGACAGCGGACTGACCGACCTGTCTTCCGGCGCGAACGGCCTGGCCGGCGGCATGTACCGGCTGTCGGACGGCAGCAACCGGCTGACCAGCGGCCTGACCCGGCTCACCGACGGCAGCGGACAGCTCGCCGACGGCCTCCACGACGGCGCCGCCCAGATCCCCGACTACGGCACCAAGGACCGCGACGACCGCACCAAGGTGATGGCCGACCCGGTGCGGCTGGCGTCCGGCGCCCTGCACAAGGCGCCCAACTACGGCACCGGTTTCGCCCCCTACTTCATCCCGCTCTCCCTCTGGGTGGGCGCCATGGTCGCCTACATGCTGCTGCAGCCGCTCAGCAAGCGCGCCATGGCGGCGGGCGCCCCCGCGTGGCGCATCGCGGTGGCGGGCTGGCTGCCGGTCGTCGCCATCGGCGTCCTGCAGACGCTCGCGCTCATGGCCGTACTGCACTGGGCCGTCGGCCTCCACATGGCCCGCGCCTGGGGCACGATCGGCTTCCTGGTGCTGGTGACCGCCTGCTTCGGCGCGCTTGTGCAGTGGCTGAACGCCCGCTTCGGCCCGGCGGGCCGCGTGCTGGTGCTGGCGCTGCTCATGCTCCAGCTGACCTCGGCCGGGGGCACCTACCCCGTGCAGACCAGCCCGGGCTTCTTCAACGCCGTCCACCCGTTCCTGCCGATGAGCTACGTCGTCGAGGGACTGCGGCACCTCATCACGGGCGGCGGTCTGGGGCCGGTGTGGCGGGCCTGCCTGGTGCTGGCGGCCTTCACGGCCGGTGCGCTGGCTCTCACCGCCTGGTCGGCGCGCCGCAAGCAGGTCTGGACGCCGGCCCGCCTGCACCCGGAGCTGTCCCTGTGACGCCCCGGCGGCAAAGACGGAGACAATCGTCGTCATGAACAGTGCACGACGCCAGGCCACCCGGCAGAAGCTCTTCCAGGCCGCGGTCACCCTCATCGCCGAGCAGGGCTTCTCGGCCACCACGGTGGACGAGATCGCCGAGCGCGCCGGCGTGGCCAAAGGCACGGTCTACTACAACTTCGCCAGCAAGAACGAGCTCTTCGAGGAGTTGCTGCGGCACGGCGTCGGCCTGCTCACCACCTCGCTGAAGGAGGCGGGCGACAGCGTGGGCGCCCGTGGCGGCACCCATGTGGACGCGATCGACGCGATGATCCGCGCGGGCCTGGTGTTCATCGCCGAGTACCCGTCCTTCACGCAGCTGTACGTGGCCGAGCTGTGGCGCACCAACCGGGCGTGGCAGGACACGCTGATGGTGCTGCGCAAGGAGGCGGTGGCCGTCGTGGAACGGACGCTGCAAGCGGCCGTGGAGGAGGGCGAGTTGAGCGACGAGATCGACGTGCCGCTGACGGCGGCCGCCCTGTTCGGGATGGTGCTGGTGGCGGCGCTGGACTGGCTGTCGTTCCAGCCGGAGCGGTCGATCGACGACGTGCACGCCGCCCTGTCCCGGCTGCTCCAGGGCAGGGTCGCGGGCCACGCCCGCACCTAGAGGCGGAAAACGGGGCGGAGTACGGGAGCTCGTCGCCCCGGTGCGGCCCGATCCCCCGTCGGGTCGTGCCGGGGCGACGCTCCCCCGTGGTGCCCCCGTGCACGTCCGGGCGCCGCGCCGTTCCGCCGCCCCGTGCCGGCGGTTCCGGCGCCTTGCCCGTCCGTTGACACCACCTTGGCGTCCCGGCGGGGTGCCGCTCATCCGCGCGCGTACTCAAGTGCGCGTCTAGGTACGGATACTCAGTACTGGGCGGTACCGCTCAAAGTCCCGGCCACGGCTTCGCTAGCATCAGCGCCCATGTCGGTTCTTCCGCTCGTATTCACCAGCGGCTGGGCGAGCGGGATCAACGCCTATGCCGTGGTCTTCCTGCTCGGACTGATGGGCGCCACCGGGATCAGCGACGAGGTGCCCCCGGCGCTGGAGCGCCCGGACGTGCTGATCGTGGCGGGCGTGCTCTTCCTCTGCGAGGCGGTGGCGGACAAGATCCCGTACGTCGACACCGCGTGGGACGCCGTGCACACGGTGATCCGGCCCATCGCGGGCGCCGTCGTGGCCGCCCTGCTGGCGGGCCAGAACGGCTCGCTGCCGGAGCTGGCGGCCGGGGCGGTCGGCGGGACGACGGCACTGGTCAGCCACCTGGTGAAGGCCGGGCTGCGGATGGGGGTCAACACCTCGCCCGAGCCCGCGAGCAACATCGTGGTCAGTCTCGCCGAGGACGTCGGCGTCTCCGGGGTCATCGTGCTCGCGCTGTTCCACCCGGTCGCGGCGTCGGTCGTCGCGGCCGTGCTGCTCGCGCTCGGCACCGTGACGGTGTTCTTCGTGATGTCCCGGATCCGCCGCTACTGGCAGCGCTGGAGGGATCGCCGCCGTCAGCGCCGGTCCGGCCGGGGGACTGTCAGCGGGTGGGGATAGGGTCCTGCGCATGGCACGGATTGCGGTGATCGGCGCGGGTATGGGCGCCATGGCGGCCGCCGCCCGGCTCGCCACGGGCGGGCACCGGGTGGCGGTGTACGAGCGCGCCGGCACCCACGGCGGCGCCGTCCGCCGGTACGAGCGCGACGGCTTTGGGTTCGACACCGGACCGGGCCTGCTGCATCTGCCCGCGGTCTACCGGGACTTGTTCCTGAAGACCGGCAAGAAGAGCCTGGAGCAGAGCGTCGCGCTGTCCCAGGTGGACCCTGCCGGCCGTCATCTCTTCGCGGACGGCACGGACGTCGTGCTGCCGAACGCGTCGCGCGGCGGTGTGGTGGCCGCGCTGGACGCCGCCTTGGGCGAGGGCGCCGGCGAGCGCTGGAGCGAACTGCTGGTGCGCGCCCGCGACGTGTGGGACGCCACCCGCCGGCCCCTGCTGGAGGACGCGCTCGCCGCCGACCCGGCCGCGCTCGGCCGCGACCCGTACCCCGCGGGGCCGGTCCGCCGCGGTCTGTTCCGGCGGGGCGCGCCGACGCTGGCCGAGGCCGCCGCACGCGAGCTGCGCGACCCGAGGCTCGCCGGTCTGCTCGGCTCCTACGCCCTGGCTTACGGCTTCGACCCGCGGACGGCGCCGGCGAGCGCCGCCGTGCTGCCGTACATCGAGCAGACCTTCGGCTCCTGGTACGTGCGCGGCGGCATGCGCGCGCTGGCGGACGCCGTGTACGAGCGGTGCCTGGAGCGGCGCGTGGAGTTCCACTTCGGCGCGGAGGTGACGGCGGTCGTGGAGAAGGACGGCCGTGCCGCCGGGCTCGAACTCGCCGACGGCACAAAGGTGGAGGCCGACCAGCTCGTGGCAGGGGTCGCGCCCCGGGTGCTGTCCACGCTGCTGCACGGCGCCGGGAGCCCGGCTCTGCCCGGCCTGGACGGGGAGGGCCCTGGACGGCTGACGGTGTGCCTCGCTCTGCGCGGTGCCCGGCCGGCCGGCACCCCGCACCGCACGGTCGTCCACGCCCCCGATCAGACCGCGGAGGCGGCGGCGCTGGCCCGTGGGGAGCTGCACGAGCGGATGACCGTCACCGTGCTGCGGCCCGACGACGACACCCTGCGCCCGGACGAGCGGTCGGAGGCGGTCACCGTCAGCGTGACCGCGCCGCCGCAGGGCGCACACGGACTGGACTGGAACGCCCCCGGGCTCGCGGACACGTACGCGGACGCGGCGCTGGCGGCGGCCTCGGCGGCCCTGCCGGACCTCCCGGACCGGCTGCTGTGGCGCGCGGTGCACACCCCGGCCGACACCGAGCGCGAGACGGGCCTCGTGGGCGGTCGGCTTCCCCGCCCCGCCCTGGCCGGCGCCGGCGGGGCGCACCTCCACCCGGACAACCGCACCCCGGTCCCCGGCCTCCACCTCGTCGGCGGCTGGTCCCACCCCGGCGGCGGGCTCGCGCACACCGGCATGTCCGGCGCCATCACCGCCGACCTGATCGCGGGCGGTCCCGGCGGCAGCCGTTAGTTGTAGCGATAGGGGTCGTACGGGTCGTACTGGCCCTGCTGCGGCTGCTGCTGCTCCTGCGGCTGCTGCTGCTGGTCGTACGAGTTCTGCTGCTGCGGGATGTACGGCTGCTGCTCGCCGCCCTGCTGCGGCACCCAGACGCCGCCCGCGGGCGTGTCGTACCCGTATCCCTGCTGCGGGGCCCCCGTGCCCTGTCCGGTGCCCTGTCCCTGCTGGTAGGGGTCCTGGTAGCCGCCGTAGGTGCCGTACGCCTGCTGGGTCTCCCAGCCGCCGGTCTGCTGCGGCTGGCCGTACGCGTCGTACGAGGCCGCGGCGGGCTGCTGCTGCGCGCCGTTGTTCCAGTCGCCGTAGCCGGTGGTGCCGTAGCCCTCGTAGCCGCCACTGGTGTAGGGGTCGGGGGTGTAGCCGGGCTGCCCGCCGTACATCGGGTACTCGCCGCTGTCCTCGTGCATGGGCATGGGCTGGTAGACCTGCGTGGAGTCCATGCCGTGCGCCTCCGGCACCAGGCCGGCGCCCTGGGGGCCCGCGTAGGCATCGTACGACTGCCCGACGTTCACGCCCTCCGGCACGGCGGCGCCGTGCTCCTCGGCCGGTCCCTGCGCCGGCGACTCGCCGCCGTAGCCCTCGACCGCCTCTTCGCGCGCGACCCGGCCGCGGCGTCCGCCGGCACGCCGCGAGGCCGACGCGGGCTCGTCGTCCTCGTCACCGTCTTCGGCGTCATCGCCGTCGTCCTTGGGGGCGTTGAGGGCCCAGCCCTCGACGAAGCCCCGCCGGTAGGAGAGCGTGACGAAGGTCTGACCGGTACCGAAGGCCACCGCGCCAAGGACGATGACGACGACGGACGGCAGGTAGACGCCGAGGACGACGCCCATGAATCCCGCGAAGGCGAGCAGCCGCCACCTCAGCCGGGCCTTGTACTGGAGCAGCACTTCGCCGAGCAGCCACAGCGCGACCACGCCGAAGGCGATGTAGAGCACTGTGTAGGCCATGAGAGCACTTCCTCACCGTTCACCGTCGTCGGCCCACCGGGGCGGCGGCTCCGCCCTCACGACCTCTGGTGCAGTCCCAGATTCTCGTAGATTTCCAACGACGCCGTGGAGTGATTAAGGGTAATGAAGTGCAGCCCGGGAATGTCCTCGGCCATCAGCCGCCTGCACATCTCCGTCGCGTACTCGACCCCGATCGCCCGCACCGCGGCCGGATCGTCCTTGACGGCGAGGATACGGTCCGCGAGCTCCGGCGGGAAAGGCGCGTTGCCGAGCTGGGCGAAGCGCTCGATCTGCCGCACGTTCGTGACCGGCATGATCTCGGGAATGATGGGCGTCTCGCAACCGGCCTTCCCGACCCGGTCACGCAGTCGCAGGTAGTCCTCGGCGTCGAAGAACATCTGGGTGATGGCGTAGTCGGCGCCCGCACGGCACTTCGCGACGAAGTGACGGGTATCACTCTCCCAGTCGGTCGAGCGGGGGTGCATCTCCGTGAAGGCCGCGACACCGACACAGAAGTCGCCCGACTCCTTGATGAGCCGGACGAGTTCGTAGGCGTAGCCGACTCCCTCGGGGTGCCGCTCCCACTCCGCCAGCGGGTCGCCGGGCGGGTCGCCGCGCAGCGCGAGCATGTTGCGGATCCCGGCGTCGGCGTACTGGCCGATGATGTTGCGCAGCTCGGCGATGGAGTGGTCGACCGCGGTCAGGTGGGCGACGGGGGTGAGGGTGGTGTCGGAGGCGATGCGCTCGGTCGCCCGGACGGTGCCCGAGCGGGACGTGCCGCCCGCGCCGTAGGTGACGGAGACGAAGGTGGGGCCCACCGCCTCGATGCGGCGGATCGCGTCCCACAGCGTCCGCTCACCCTTCTCGGTCCTCGGTGCCATGAACTCGAAGGAGTAGGAACGCTGGCCGGAGGCCAGCAGCTCACGAATGGTGACCGCGTGATCGGTCCTGGTGGAAGCGGTGCCGAGGGCCATGCGCCTCAGGCTAGCCGTGGAGGCCGGAGGGCCCCAACAGGGCACAGGGAAATGTTCACTCCCTGGACATGAGACGCTCGCCCGACGAGACGCCCGCCATCCGGGGGCCACCGGACGGCGCGGGCGGCACTGGGTTCAGGAGGTGTACGAGCGGACCCGCTTGGCGAGCTCCGCGGCGGCCGAGCCGGGGTCCTCGGCCTCGGTGACGGCCCGTACGACGACGATCCGCCGGGCCCCCGCGTCCAGCACCTGCTCGACGTTCTCCGGGCCGATGCCGCCGATCGCGAACCACGGCCGGTCCGTACCGAGCCCCGCCGCGTACCGGACGAGGCCGAGCCCCGGCGCGGGGCGGCCCGGCTTGGTCGGGGTGGGCCACACCGGCCCGGTGCAGAAGTAGTCCGCACCGGGCTCCACGGCGGCCGCGGCCGCCTCGGGCTCGGAGTGGCACGACCGTCCGATGACCGGGGACTCCCCGCCCGAGCCGAGGATCGCCCGCGCGGCCCGGACCGGCAGGTCCCCCTGCCCCAGGTGCAGCACGTCGGCACCGGCCGCGTGTGCCACATCCGCGCGGTCGTTCACCGCGAGCAGCGCGCCGTGCCGCCGGCACGCGTCACCGAGGACCGCGAGGTACTCCAGCTCCTCGCGGGCCTCGATGCCCTTGTCGCGCAGTTGCACGATGTCGACCCCGGAGGCCAGCACGGCGTCCGCGAACGCGGCGAACTCCTCGATGCCGCCCTGGCGCCGGCGGGCGTCGGTGCACAGGTAGAGACGGGCGTCGGCGAGCCGCGCGCGGATGCTCATGCGGTGGGGTCCCCCTCGGGTGCGGTACGGGCGGCGCCCGCGGTGGTTGCGGCGGTCGGAGGGCTCAGACGGCCAGCGCCTGGGCCCGGCGCTTCACCTCGGTCCCGCGGTTCTCGCGCAGCGCCTGCACCGGAGTGCCGGGCAGGCTCTCGTCCGGGGTGAACAGCCATTCCAGGGCTTCCTCGTCGCTGAACCCGTCGTCCTTGAGCAGGTTGAGCGTGCCGGCGAGGCCTTTGACGATCTTCCCGTCGCCGACGAAGTCGGCGGGGACCATGAGCACCCTGTTCTCCCCGCGGCGCACCGCGATGAGCTGCCCTTCCTTGATCAGCTGGCGGACCCGGGTCACCTCCACTTCGAGGTGCTCGGCGATGTCGGGGACGTTCAGCCAGGAGGGTACGAGGGCTTCAATCTTTGCGTCGATCTCGGTCACAGGACAAGCGTGCCATCCCGGACCCCTACCGCGGTACTCGTGGCGTCCACCAGGGGCATGGGGGGCGTTCCGGAAGGCGGTCCGGAACGCACCTGCCGCCATGCGCCTCAGACGACGGCGGTCCGGAGCTGCACGGCGGGATCGGCCACCAGGTTCCGGTCGACGCGGGCCTCCCGGGCGATCAGCTTGCGGGCCTGGGCCAGGTCGCGCGGACGGCCCACGGCGAACAGCGCGACGAGCACACCGTCGCGCAGCCAGAGCACGGACCAGGCGGGGCCGTCCGGGTCGCCCCGCAGCAGCATCTCGTCGGAGTCGACGTGGTGCCCCGCGTACTGGACGAAGCGCCCGAACTGCTCGGACCAGAAGTAGGGGACGGGGTCGTAGACCTCGTCCCCGCCCAGGATGTTGGCGGCCGCGGTGCGCGGTCCCTGGATCGCGTTGTCCCAGTGGTGGATCAGCAGCCGCTGCCCGTACCGGGCGGAGGGGAAGGAGGCGCAGTCCCCGACGGCGTACACGTCGGGCACAGAGGTACGCAGCCGGTCGTCGGCGAGGACCGCCAGGTCCGGGCCCAGCTCGACGCCGGAGCCGGCCAGCCAGCCCGTCGCGGGCCGGGCGCCGATGCCGACGACGACGGCCTCCGCGGCGATCGCACTGCCGTCGGCCAGCCGCACCACACCCGGCTCGACCGCGGCGACGGTGGCGCCCGTGCGCAGTTCGACGTCCGCCTCCGCGTACCAGCCGCGCATCCGCTCGGCGATCCGCTCCGGCAGCACGCCCGCCAGGGGCCGGTCGGCGGCCTCGACGACGGTCACCGCGCAGCCCGCGTGCCGGGCGGCGGTGGCGAACTCGGCGCCGATCCAGCCCGCGCCCACCACGACGACGGTGCTTTGCGCCTCCAGCACGGGCCGCAGCCGCGCGGCGTCGTCCAGGGTGCGCAGCACGTGCACGCCGGGCACACCCGCGCTGCCGGGCAGTGTCACCGGTTCGGCGCCGCTGGCCAGGACGAGCTTGTCGTACCCCACCGGGCCCGCGTCGGTGAGCAGTTGGCGCTCGGCCGGGCGCAGCGCGCTCGCGTTCCGGCCGAGCAGCAGCTCGACACCGATGCCGCCGAAGTCCACGTCCAGCAGGGCACCGGGGCCCTCGTCGGCGCCGAAGAGGACGCCCTTGGACAGCGGTGGACGGTCGTACGGCGGATGCCGCTCCGCGCCGAGCAGCGTGATCGTGCCGCCCCACCCCTGCTCGCGCAGGGACACGGCGGTCTGCACCCCGGCCATCCCGGCCCCGACGACGACGGCTCGCTGCTCGCTGCTGCTGGTCACGCTGATCACCGTAGCGCCGCGCCACGCGTACCCGGGGGCACCGGCGCCCTACTCGCCCTCAGTGGTGCGTACTAAGGTGGCAGCCGAAGTACTCGCGGGAGCCCGGCGCACCGGGCTGAGAGGGCGGCTGGCCGGCCGCCGACCGTACGAACCTGATCCGGGTCATGCCGGCGAAGGGAGGAGCGGTCCATCCATGACATCCATGCAGCGTCATGACGTGTCCGACACCGTCGTCATCGGTGGCGGGATCATCGGACTGGTCACCGCCTGGAGGGCGGCCCAGCGCGGGCTGCGCACGGTGGTCGCCGATCCCGATCCGGGCGGCGGCGCCGCCTGGGTGGCGGCCGGGATGCTGGCCCCCGTCACCGAGGTGCAGTACGGCGAGCAGGCCCTGCTCGACCTCAATCTCGCCTCGGCCCGCCGCTATCCGGCGTTCGCGGCCGAGCTGGAGGAGACCACGGGTCTGGACCTCGGCTACCGGACCTGCGGCACCCTCGCCGTGGCCCTGGACGCCGACGACCGCGCCCAGCTGCGCGAACTGCACGCGTTCCAGACCTCGTTGGGCCTTCGGGCGGAGTGGCTGAGCGGACGCGAGTGCCGCCGCCTGGAGCCGATGCTCGCGCCCGGCGTGCGCGGCGGGCTGCGCGTCGACGGCGACCACCAGATCGACCCGCGGCGGCTGGTGGCGGCGCTGCTGCGGGCCTGCGAACTGTCCGGGGTGGCGTTCCGCCGCGCGACGGTGACCGGGGTGGACGTCGACGGCGACCGGGCGCGCGGGGTCGTCCTCGACGACGGAACGGTGCTGGCCGCGGGGCAGACCGTGCTGGCCGCGGGGAGCCGCAGCGGCCTGCTCGACGGGCTGCCGGAGCGCCTGCTGCCTCCGGTGCGCCCGGTGAAGGGCCAGGTCCTGCGGCTGCGGGTGCCGGAGGCGTACGCGCCCTTCCTGTCCCGCACGGTGCGGGCCGTGGTGCGCGGCGGCGATGTCTACCTCGTGCCGCGCGAGAACGGCGAACTGGTCCTCGGAGCCACCAGCGAGGAGATGGGCTGGGACACCACCGTGACGGCCGGCGGCGTGTACGAGCTGCTGCGCGACGCCCACGAGCTGGTGCCGGGCATCACCGAACTGCCGCTGGTGGAGACGGTCGCGGGGCTGCGCCCCGGCTCCCCCGACAACGCGCCGCTGCTGGGCCGCAGCGCGCTGGAGGGCCTGCTCATGGCCACCGGCCACCACCGCAACGGCGTGCTGCTCACCCCGCTCACCGGCGACGTGATGGCCGAGGTGCTGACGGGCGGGGAACCGCCCGAGGTGGCGCGCCCCTTCTCCCCCGGCCGATTCACACCTCAGGAGCAGTACGCATGACCGCGATGACCGTCTCCGTCAACGGCGAGCCGCACGAGGTGACGCCCGGCCTCACCCTCGACCGGCTGGTCGCCGGGCTCACCGCCGCCTCCTCCGGTGTCGCCGCCGCGCTCAACGAGACCGTGGTGCCGCGCGGGCAGTGGCCCGCCACCGCGCTGAGCGACGGCGACCGCGTCGAGGTCCTGACCGCGGTACAGGGAGGCTGACCCGCATGGCCGACGACCCGCTGACCATCGCCGGAACGGACTTCGGCTCCCGCCTGATCATGGGGACCGGCGGCGCGCCGAGCCTGGAGATCCTGGAACAGGCGCTGCTCGCCTCCGGCACCGAGCTCACCACGGTCGCCATGCGGCGGCTCGACCCCACCGTCAAGGGCTCCGTGCTGTCGGTGCTGGCCCGCCACGGCGTCCGCGCCCTGCCCAACACCGCCGGCTGCCGGACGGCCGGCGAGGCCGTCCTCACGGCCCGGCTGGCCCGGGAGGCGCTGGGCACGGACTGGGTGAAGCTGGAGGTGATCGCGGACGAGCGCACGCTGCTGCCCGATCCGGTCGAGCTGCTGGACGCGGCCGAGACCCTGGTCGACGACGGCTTCACGGTGCTGCCGTACACCAACGACGACCCGGTGCTGGCCCGCCGGCTGGAGGACCTCGGCTGCGCCGCGGTCATGCCGCTGGGGTCGCCCATCGGCTCCGGGCTCGGCATCCGCAACCCGCACAATTTCGAGCTGATCGTGGAGCGGGCCTCCGTGCCGGTGATCCTCGACGCGGGAGCGGGCACGGCGTCCGACGCGGCCTTCGCGATGGAGCTGGGGTGCGCCGCCGTCATGCTCGCCTCCGCGGTCACCCGGGCCCGGGAGCCGGTCCTCATGGCCGAAGCCATGCGCCATGCCGTGGCGGCCGGCCGCCTCGCCCACCGCGCCGGGCGCATCCCGCGGCGCCGGCACGCGCTGGCCTCCTCGCCGGCCGAGGGTGTCGCGGCCTTCGACCCGGAGCGGCCCGCCTTCGGCGGCTGAGCCGTGCTGCGGCGCCGCCGGGGTGTCGTGCGGCGGTCCGGCAGGCGACCGGTGGCCCACGTCACGGTTTCATGTCGGTACCGCACGGCCGCGACACAACGTTGCCGCGTTAGCCCAAGCGGGTAAGGCGAACACCGTAAACTGCACCTTTGTGGATATGGCCCTTCAAGACCCGCTGGTCGGGCGCACGCTCGACGGCCGCTACCGGGTGGAGGCCCGGATCGCGGTCGGCGGGATGGCGACGGTCTACCGAGCACTGGACACCCGCCTGGACCGTGTGCTCGCGCTGAAGGTGATGCACCCGGCGCTGGCGACCGAGTACGGCTTCGTGGAGCGCTTCATCCGTGAGGCGAAGTCCGTGGCGCGGCTGGACCACGCCAATGTGGTGCAGATCTACGACCAGGGCGCCGACGGCACGTATGTGTACCTCGCGATGGAGTACATCGCCGGCTGCACGCTCCGCGACCTGCTGCGCGAGAGGGGCGCGCTGCCGCCCCGGGCGGCGCTGGACATCCTCGAACCCGTGCTGGCAGCCCTCGGCGCGGCGCACCGCGCGGGCCTGGTGCACCGCGACATGAAGCCGGAGAACGTCCTCATCGGCGACGACGGCCGGGTGAAGGTGGCGGACTTCGGCCTGGTCAGGGCCGTGGGCGCGCACACCACGACGACCTCGACCACCGGCGTCGTGCTGGGCACCGTGTCGTACATGGCGCCGGAGCAGATCGAGAGCGGCACGACCGACCCGCGCAGCGATGTGTACGCGTGCGGGGTGCTCCTCTACGAAATGCTCACCGGCGGCAAGCCCCGTGCGGGCGGCACCCCGATGCAGGTGATCTACCAGCACCTGAACGAGGACATCCCCGCGCCCTCGGCCACCGTGCCGTCACTCGCGCCGCGGCTGGACGCCCTCGTGGCGAGCGCGGCGGCCCGCGAGCCCGCGCGGCGTCCCGCGGACGCGGTGGAGCTGCTGGCCCGGCTGCACGCGACGCGCGCCGCCCTGAGCCCGGCGCAGCTGGACGCCGTACCGCCCACGGCGCACGCGCCCGAGCCGCCGGCCGCGCCGCGGGCGGCCGGGGCGGAGGAGGCGACCGCCGTGGTGCACCGCACGACACGGCTGGAGATGCCGCCGGAGCCGACGCGGCGGCGGCCCGCCCCCGGGCGCGGGCACGCGGCCCCCGAGGGCTCCCGGCTGCGGGCCCGGCCGGGCATGATCGCCGTGGTGGTCGCCCTGCTGCTGATCGCCGGCATCGGCGCGGGCGTCTGGTACATCAACGACGGCCAGTTCACCAGGACCCCCGCGGTGCTGGACCTGGCGCGGGCGGACGCCGAGCAGAAGCTGCGCGCGGCCGGGCTCGAGGTCGAGGTCGTCGAGGCCTTCGACGCGGCCACCCCCAAGGGCAGGGTCACCGGCACCGACCCGGGCCCGGGCACGCGCATCCGCGACGACGGCACGGTCACGATCACCGTCTCCAAGGGCCCGGCGCGGGTGAAGGTGCCGGATGTGACGGGCAAGTCGCTCGGCCGCGCCCGGCAGGACCTGACCTCGGCCGGCCTGACGGCGGGCCGGGTGACCCGGGAGTTCAGCGACGAGGTCGCGCAGGGCGACGTGATCTCCACCGATCCGGGCAGCGGGACGACCCGCAAGCCGGACTCCGCGGTGGCGCTCGTGGTCAGCAAGGGCGCTCCGGTCGACGTGCCCGACGTCGTCGGCGCGTCGCTGGAGGACGGCCGCAGGGAGTTGCAGGAGGCCGGGCTGCGGGTCAAGGTCGCGCCGAAGCGGGTCTTCTCCGACCAGGCCGACGAGGGCGGGATCGCCGCGCAGAGCCCGGACGGGGGGCGGCAGCTCGCGGCAGGCGACACGGTCACGCTGACCGTGTCCAAGGGCCAGCAGATGGTCGAGGTGCCGGACGTCGGGGGCAAGGACGTCGACACGGCCCGGGCGGAGCTGGAGGCCGCCGGGTTCGACGTACGAGTGATCCAGTTCTTCTTCACGGGCGAGGTCAGCAACCAGTCCCCCGCCGCCGGCGGCGAGGCACCGAAGGGGAGCACGATCACACTGTGGGTGCGCTGAGCGATTCCCGTGCACCCGCCGTCGTGCGCAATCCGGTCGGCGCCCATGTGCCGGTCGCCGGGGGCCTGGCCGCCACGGGCCTGGCGGCGGCCGCGCGGGTGGGCGCGGAGGCCGTGCAGGTCTTCGTCGCCAACCCGCGCGGCTGGGCCACCCCGGCGGGCGACCCCCGGCAGGACGAGCGGTTCCGCGAGCGCTGCGCCGCGGACGGGATCCCGGCCTATGTGCACGCCCCCTACCTGATCAACTTCGGTTCGCACACCGCCGCGACCGTCGACCACTCGGTGGACTCCCTGCGGCACTCGCTGCGCCGGGGCCGGGACATCGGGGCACTGGGCACCGTCGTGCACACCGGTTCCGCGACCGGCGGACGCGGCCGGGAGACGGCTCTGGCGCAGGTGCGGGAGCGGATGCTGCCGCTGCTGGACGAACTCACGCACGAGGACGACCCCTGGCTGCTCCTGGAGCCCACCGCGGGACAGGGCTTCTCGCTGTGCGCCCTGGTCGAGGATCTGAGCCCGTACTTCGACGCACTCGACCACCACCCGCGCCTCGGCGTCTGCCTGGACACCTGCCATGTCTTCGCCGCCGGGCACGACCTGGCGGCGGCCGGCGGCGTGAAGGCGGTGCTGGACGAGCTGGTCGCCACGGTCGGCCCGGGCCGGCTGCGGCTGATCCACGCCAATGACTCCAAGGACGTCGTCGGCGCGCACAAGGACCGTCACGAGAACATCGGCGCCGGCCACATCGGCGCCGCGGCCTTCGCGGAGCTGTTCCGCCACCCCGCGGCCGCCGGTGTCCCGCTGATCGTGGAGACGCCGGACGGCCCCGACAAGACGGGGATGACGCGGGACGTGGCCACGCTGCAGGCGCTCAGGGACGCGTGACGCCCGTTTTCGGGAATACCCCGTGGGGGTATCTTGCTGGATACGGGCGAGCGGGATTCCCGCCCATCGGACGCGCAGATGAGGGAGATGCACCATGCAGCACCTCGATCACGCACACGAGCCGCGGACCCCAGCCGGGCACCACCACCCCGCGGCCCCGTCGGGCTGGCCCGACGCCGTGCGGGCGACGCTGCACTGCCTGACGGGCTGTGCCATCGGCGAGATCCTCGGCATGGCCGTCGGCACCGCGCTCGGCTGGCACAACGTGCCGACCATGATCCTCGCCATCGTGCTGGCCTTCGTCTTCGGCTACTCGCTCACGATGCGCGGGGTGCTGCGGGCCGGAGTGGACTTCCGTACGGCCGTGCGGGTGGCGCTCGCCGCCGACACCGTCTCGATCGTCTTCATGGAGATCGCGGACAACGCGACGATCGCCGTCTTCCCGGGCGCCATGGACGCGACCCTCGCCGACGCGCTCTTCTGGATCAGCCTCGCGCTGTCCTTCGTGGTGGCGTTCCTGGTCACCACGCCCGTCAACAAGTGGATGCTCGGCCGCGGCAAGGGACACGCGGTCGTCCACGGCTACCACTGAGCACCGGGGCGGGACGCTAGAGCTCCGGGCCGTCGCCGGGCTCCTCCTGGTACGAGTAGCGCTGCTCGGACCAGGGGTCGCCGACGTTGTGGTAGCCGCGCTCCTCCCAGAAGCCGCGGCGGTCGGCGGTCATGTACTCCACGCCCCTGACCCACTTGGGGCCCTTCCAGGCGTAGAGGTGGGGCACGACCAGCCGGGCCGGGAAGCCGTGCTCGGCGGTCAGCGGCTCACCGCCGCGGTGGGTCGCGAATATGGACGTGCCGGCGGCGAAGTCCGACAGCCGCAGGTTGGAGCTGAAGCCGTACTCGGCCCACACCATCACATGCGTGACCCCGGGGGCGGGCGGCGCGAGCCGCAGCATCTCCGCGGCGGTGACGCCGCCCCACTCGACACCCAGCATGCTGAACTTGGTGACGCAGTGGAAATCGGCCATGACCGTCGCGTACGGCAGCGCCGAGAACTCCTCGTGGTTCCAGGAGTGCTTGCCGCCGTCGGCCGTGGCGCCGAAGACCTGGAAGTCCCAGCGGTCGGGCTTGAACCTCGGCACCGGACCGTAGTGGGTGACCGGCCAGCCCCGCTGGAGCCGCTGCCCCGGAGGAAGCTCTCCTTCGTGGCGTTCCGACTGACCCATGCATCCATGGTGACAGACCGGATGCAGTGCTACCGACCAGCCATGGGGCAGGCCTCTGCATATCCGGCAATCCAAATGATCCGGATCAAGAGGGTAAGTGTGGACTTACTGGATCACCCCCGCCGCCGGTGCGAGGATGCGCGCATCGTGTCGATTACTCCGGAAAGGACGGGTTTGCCATGCAAGGCGATCCCGAGGTCATCGAGTTCCTGAACGAGCAGCTGACGGGCGAGCTCACGGCCATCAACCAGTACTTCCTGCACGCCAAGATGCAGGAGAACTTCGGCTGGACGAAGCTCGCCAAGTACACGCGGCACGAGTCGTTCGACGAGATGAAGCACGCCGAGGTGCTGACGGACCGCATCCTGTTCCTGGAAGGCCTGCCCAACTACCAGCGGCTCTTCCATGTGCGCGTGGGACAGACCGTCACGGAGATGTTCCAGGCCGACCGCCAGGTCGAGGTGGAGGCGATCGACCGGCTCCGGCGCGGCATCGAGATCATGCGGGCCAAGGGGGACATCACCTCGGCCAACATCTTCGAGGACATCCTCGCCGACGAGGAGCACCACATCGACTACCTCGACACGCAGCTCGAACTCATCGAGAAGCTCGGGGAGCCGCTGTACCTCGCCCAGGTCATCGAGCAGCCGGACAGCTGAACCGTCCGTCAGGCGGCGCTCGCCGCGGCCGGCACCACCGCGGGCACGGGCGGCGTGGCCGGCAGGGCGGCGGGACGCGGCGCGGGGGACGGCACGGAGGCCACGGCGGCAGTCACGCCACGGCCAGCCCAGGTATCGCCGCGGCCGAGAAGCGCCTGGATACGGCGCACGCAGGAGCCGCAGTCGGTGCCCGCCTTGCAGGCGGAGGCTATCTGGCGCGGAGTGCAGCGGCCGGCGTCCGCATGCTGCTTGACCTGTTCTTCTGTGATGCCGAAGCATGAGCACACGTACATGCGGTTTCACCCCGCTTCTCGGTTCCGGCTGAGGTTAACCTAACCTTACCCGGCCGCTGAGTGGCTGAAAACCGTCGAGGGGCGCGGATCGATGTGATCCGCGCCCCTTCGCGTGTGCGCCCGCAGGCGGCGGGCTGCCGGGTTACTCGGTTACCGGCTTGCCGGGTTACTGCCCGCGGTACATCTCGGCCACGAGGAAGGCCAGGTCGAGCGACTGGCTGCGGTTGAGCCGCGGGTCGCAGGCCGTCTCGTAGCGCTGGTGCAGGTCGTCGACGAAGATCTCGTCGCCGCCGCCGACGCACTCGGTCACGTCCTCACCGGTCAGCTCGACGTGGATGCCGCCGGGGTGGGTGCCGAGGCCGTGGTGCACCTCGAAGAAGCCCTTGACCTCGTCCAGGACGTCGTCGAAGCGGCGGGTCTTGTGGCCGGAAGCCGCCTCGAAGGTGTTGCCGTGCATCGGGTCGCACACCCACGCCACCTGGGCGCCGGAGGCGGTGACCTTCTCCACCAGGTTCGGCAGCAGATCGCGCACCTTGCCCGCGCCCATGCGCGTGATGAAGGTCAGCCGGCCCGGCTCACGGTCCGGGTCCAGCCGGTCGATCAGCGCCAGCGCTTCCTCGGGGGTGGTCGTCGGGCCGAGCTTCACACCGAGCGGGTTGCGGATCCGGGACGCGAACTCGATGTGCGCGTGGTCCATCTGCCGGGTGCGCTCGCCGATCCACACCATGTGGGCGGAGACGTCGTACAGCCGGCCGGTCCGCGAGTCGACGCGGGTCAGGGCGCTCTCGTAGTCGAGCAGCAGCGCCTCGTGGGAGGAGAAGAACTCGACGGTCTTGAACTCCTCCGGGTCCGTGCCGCAGGCGTGCATGAAGTTCAGCGCGCGGTCGATCTCCCGGGCCAGCGCCTCGTAACGCTGCCCGGACGGCGAGGACTTGACGAAGTCCTGGTTCCAGGCGTGCACCTGGCGCAGGTCCGCGTAGCCGCCGGTGGTGAAGGCACGCACCAGGTTCAGCGTGGCCGAGGACGCGTGGTACATCCGCTTCAGCCGGTCCGGGTCCGGCACCCGGGACGCCTCGGTGAAGTCGAAGCCGTTGACCGAGTCACCGCGGTAGGTGGGCAGGGTCACCCCGTCGCGGGTCTCCGTCGGCTTGGAGCGCGGCTTGCTGTACTGGCCGGCGATCCGGCCCACCTTCACGACCGGCACGGAGGCGGCGTAGGTGAGCACCGCGCCCATCTGGAGCAGCGTCTTGAGCTTGCTGCGGATCTGGTCGGCGCCGATGTGGTCGAAGGCCTCGGCGCAGTCGCCGCCCTGGAGCAGGAACGCCTCACCACGGGCCACCGCCCCCATGCGGTCGCGCAGCTGGTCGCACTCGCCGGCGAAGACGAGGGGGGGATACGACTCGAGTTCCGCGATCACTCGGCTCAGCGCCTCGGTGTCGGGGTACTCGGGCTGCTGGGCCGCGGGCAGAGAGCGCCAGGTGTTGCGCCCGGCGAGGGAATCAGCGTTCACGGTCACGCACCCCACATTACGTGGTTGCGTCCGGTGCCCCGTGCATCCGACCAGTGATTGAGACGGCGATTCCACATCCCGTCAAGGCGGTCGGGGTCCGGCGGGTCCGGGTCAGGACCCGGCCGCGCCGGCCCGGCCGCTGAGGACGAGCGCCCAGCCGAGGCAGGCCAGGGCGCCGGTGCACAGCAGGGTGCGCACCACGTTCCAGCGCACCCAGGCGGCCTCGAAGCGGTCGCGGACGGCGGCGAGGTCGGCGGCGGCGTGCGGCGGCCCCGCGGCGTCCAGCCGGTCGTTGAGCGGGATGCTGACGGCGAAGGTGACGACGAGGACGAGCAGGTAGCAGACCGTGCCGGCGACCACCCAGGGCAGGACGGTCCGCGCGCCGTCGCGGACGCAGAGCACGACGCCTGTGGCGCCGAGCAGGAGGGCGCCCGCGAAGACGAGCAGGAACCAGCCGTTCTGGATGGCCGCGTTGATCCGCTGCATGGCGTCGACCAGAGTGCGGTCGCCGGTCCGGGCGAGTCCGGGCATGACGGCGACGGAGAAGGCGAAGAAGAGACCGGCCATCAGGCCGGTGGCGACCGTAGCCGCCGCGAGGACTGCGTCTCGGGATGTCATGGACACCAGTGAAGGGCCGCGCGGCGAGACGGAACATGGCCGGAAGGCTCGGTCCCATACGTGAGCGTCCACAGGGCGCGGCAGCGGGCGTCGCGGCGGCGGAATGCGTTATCGTGATCACATGTACGCACAGCAGACGCACCTGCAGTGGTGGTGGACCGCGGATCCGGCGGCCCACTAGCAGCGCGTACACACACGCAGACTGACGAAGAGGCCGCCCGAAGGGCGGCCTTCGGTGTTCCTGCGGCCGTCCCTTCCCCCCGGTGGTCCCCCTGACGGACGACCGGACGATCGGAAGGAACCGTCGTGGACGACGAGAAGAACCCGCTTTCCGCCGCAGCGCTCGTGGAGCGCCTGCTGGACCCGGCATGCCCGCCGTTCGCGCTGGTCCGGCGCAGGACGCCGGGGCGTGACGCGGACACGGTCGAGATCCTGATCGGCCCGGTGTCCACGGTGGAGCGGCTGACGGACATCGCGCTGCCGAAGGGGGCGCCGGAGGGCGGACTGCCGGTCGCCGACGCCTTGGCGCTGGTCCCGTTCCGGCAGATCCGGGAGCGCGGTTTCGAGGCGCGGGACGACGGGACGCCGCTGGTGGTCCTGCACCCGCGGGAGGCGTACGAGATCCCGCTGCCGGAGATGGAGCAGGCGCTGCCCGGCCACAAGGTGCATGTGGAGCACGGCGGCTTCGACGTGGACGACGACACCTACGCCGGGATCGTGGAGCGGGTGATCGAGGACGAGATCGGCCGCGGCGAGGGCGCGAACTTCGTGATCCGGCGGACCTTCCGCGGACAGATCCCGGACTTCTCCGCGGCGGACGCGCTCGCGCTGTTCCGGCGGCTGCTGGACGGCGAGCGCGGCGCGTACTGGACGTTCGTGGTGCACACGCCTGAGCGGACCCTGGTCGGCGCGAGCCCGGAGGTGCACGTCCGCATGGCGGGCGGCACGGTCGTGATGAACCCGATCAGCGGCACCTACCGCTACCCGGCTCAGGGGCCGGACATGGACGGGCTGCTCTCCTTCCTCCGCGACGTGAAGGAGGTGGAGGAGCTGACCATGGTGGTCGACGAGGAACTGAAGATGATGTGCACCGTCGGCGACCTCGGCGGCGTCGTGGTGGGCCCGCGCCTGAAGGAGATGGCGCACCTGGCCCACACCGAGTACGAGCTGCGCGGCCGCAGCACCATGGACGTCCGCGACGTGCTGCGCGAGACGATGTTCGCGGCGACGGTCACCGGCTCGCCCGTGCAGAACGCGTGCCGGGTCATCGAACGCTACGAGCCCGGGGGCCGCGGCTACTACGCCGGCGCGCTCGCGCTGATCGGACGGGACGGCGGCGGCGTCCAGACCCTGGACTCCCCCATCCTGATCCGCACCGTGGACATCGACGGCGCGGGCGATCTGAAGGTGCCGGTGGGGGCGACGCTGGTGCGCCGCTCGGACCCGTACGGCGAGGTCGCCGAGACGCACGCGAAGGCGGCGGGCGTACTGGCGGCGCTGGGCGTGCGGCCGGGCGCGGCGCGCGAGCCGGGGGGCGGGCCGCAGCGGCGGCTCGGCGACGACACGCGGGTGCAGGCCGCGCTGGCGGGACGCCGCCGCAACCTCGCACCGTTCTGGCTGCGGATGCAGGCACCGGCGGGTGACGAGGAGCGGCCGGGGCCACTCGCCGGCCGGCACGCCTTCGTGGTCGACGGCGAGGACACCTTCACCGCGATGCTGGCGCACGTCCTGCGCTCGTCGGGGCTGGAGGTGACCGTGCGCCGCTACGACGAGCCGGGCCTGCGCGAGGCCGCCCTCGCGCACCACGGTCCGGTCGTGCTCGGCCCGGGCCCCGGCAATCCGGCGGACACCTCGGACCCCAAGATGGCGTTCCTGCGCGCCCTGGCCGCGGGCCTGGTGCGCAACCACCGGCACGGGCTGCTCGGGGTGTGCCTCGGCCATGAGCTGATCGCCGCCGAGCTGGGACTCGCCATCGCGCGCAAGGACGTGCCGTTCCAGGGCGCGCAGACGGCGGTCGACCTGTTCGGGCGCGCGGAGACGGTCGGCTTCTACAACTCCTTCACCGCGCGCTGCGACGACAGGACGGCGGAGGAGCTGGCCATGCACCGCGTCGAGCTGAGCCGCGACCCGGCCACGGGCGACGTGCACGCGATGCGCGGGCCGGGCTTCGCCGGGGTGCAGTTCCACCCCGAGTCCGTGCTCACCCTGAACGGCACGGCGATCGTGACGGAGCTGCTGGCGTCGGTGGTGGTCGCCGGCTGACGGGCGGCGGGCCGGGTCGGCAGGCACCCACCCAGCCAGCCAGCCAGCCAGCCAGCCGAACGGACGGGGTGGGCGGGGACGTCGAACGGCACACGGAGTCCGCGCACACCCGTCCCCGAGTCCTTCCTCGGCGGCGCGATCGCCGCCGGGGCCACGGACGTCCGGTGCCAGGACGACGGCGGGACCATGGACCGGGCTTACATGGTCGGCTTCCGGCTGCCGCGCGACCGGCCGGGTCGCTGCTGACCACCGCGTACCCACGGCTGGACGGCACGGGCCTCTCCCCCTGTGACGCCGGCCTCTGCCTGAACGGCGGCAACGACGACGAGCGGCGGGACCCCGCGCGTGACGTACCGGGCCGACGGCACGGCGGACGTGCACATCGACGCCTACAACGTGTGAGACCCCTCAGACGGCGGCCGCGGGCAACTGGTGCGTCCGCGGGGCGGCGGCGCGGGAGCGCCGGGGGCGGGCGGGCGGGACGGGCTCGGGGGCCGGCGCCAGGGCGGGGCCGACCAGGACCAGCACGGCGGCCAGCATCTCGGGGCCGTCGGCGG